>CAYGQP010000264.1:0-3090 GCA_964352115.1 uncultured Micavibrio sp.
CTCAAAAAACACTCGACCGTTGATTTGTACACAGACAGCAAATATGTCCAGCAGGGCGTGAATGAATGGCTTGAGGGATGGAAGGCCAAGGGCTGGAAGACCGCCGCGAAGAAGCCGGTCAAGAATGAAGACCTGTGGAAACGAATCGATTCGCTGATTCAGAACCACAAAGTGACATTCCACTGGATCAAAGGCCATGCAGGACACCCGGAAAACGAACGCGCCGATGAATTGGCAAGATCAGGTATTCCAAACACTTAGATGTTTCTATCCACACACTGTATTTAACGTAATGTGAATATTAAGAAACCGTTAACCATTAAAGCGCGAATATGGGGTGGTAGTCTTGAGCGACCACTGGTTAAACCAACGTCATGAAACTAATTGCATGATGTTTGCTGATTAGCCGAAAAAACACCTTAACCTTAAACCGGAAAGGCCAGACACATGCATTTGAATGAAAACAACTCCTATAACCGGAATAAACCCCTTCAGGGGAGGGACGATCACATTGATTTACCTTCTCCGCAGGAAAACTGCAGTGCAGATGACTTGCGCTTGTTCAGCCGTTTTATGAAGCACCTGCGAAATGTGCCAAGCAGCCGTGCCGCGATCAAGGTGTTATCCGCGATTCAATTCACCGCGGATATGCTGGATTATAGCGATGCACATGTGGCCAAAGTTTTGGTCGAACATGGCCTTCGTGCGCCGCGTTTGGCATTTCCGGCTGATTTTCTGGAGTTCATTGATTCAAGCCTTATGCGCTCCTCATGGGAAATCGGTGCACCGTCTCCGGCGATGCGCGACCTGAAAGCGTATTGGGATCGAAATGGCGAAGATAAATTTGCCGCGTTCAAACGCACTTATAGTCTGCTCGACGAGGCGGCTGTGGCTTAAACGATTATTATTCGTTGTACCCTGATGTACCGCTAGATCCTGTAATACGGCCAAGAAGCCCCTGAAATCCAGAAGATTTGGAAAAGTGCGGTGGGTCATACGCGCCTTTTGAGCCAATAATGACGTCTTTCCATATCCGTGCAGGAAAGGACCCGCCCGTTACTTTGTCCATTGGGCTGTTATCATCATTCCCTAGCCACACACCAGCCACCAGTTCGTCTGTATAGCCTATAAACCAGGCATCACGGCTGTTTTGAGATGTTCCGGTTTTTCCACCCGATTGAAATCCTGGATTGGCCGCGCGGCCCGTACCCTCAGTTATTACAGTTTCAAGCATACGACGTAATTCATTGATGTCGCTGCGCTCAAAGGCGCGGCTTGGGGATCGGTAGTCCGGGCGTTCGTAATACAGCGTCCCATCCTCAAGACTGCTAATGCGCTTTATAGCATAGGGAAAGACGCTGTATCCGCCATTAGCAATTGTGGCATAAGCAAGGCTCATCTCCAGCAGGGAAACCTCTGATGTGCCGAGGGCCAGAGATGAATCAGGCTCCAGCTTGCTTCTGATGCCCAATCTGCGCGCTGTATCAATCACTTTCCGCAGCCCGATTGCCTGTAGCAATCGAACGGCCGCTGTATTCAATGATTTCGCAAGGGCTTCCTCAAGCGTAACCTCCCCCTGATACTTTTGCGCAAAGTTTTCAGGCTGATAGGAAACACCGTCCGAAAATGGCTCATCAAGAATTTTATCATCGGCATCCCAGCCATGTTCAATCGCACTCAGATAAACGACAGGTTTAAAGGCTGATCCAGGCTGTCTTTTGGCTTGTGTAGCCCTGTTAAACTGGCTTTGCTGGTAATTCCTTCCACCAACCATTGCTAAAATCGCGCCATCCGGCCGCATCACGATAATCGCCCCTTGAGAGATTTTACGTTCCTCACCATACGTCATAATCGTTTTGGTCAAGGCGGCCTCTGCCGTGGTTTGAATCGCTGGATCGAATGTGGTTTCAACAACCAAATCTTCTGAGGGAGTTCCGACCAGCTCATCCAAACCATCCAGAACCCAGTCGCCAAAGTACCGCGCTATGTTGTCTGATGGCGGCCTGGCACGAGCGGCGGGCAGAACCTTTCCAAGCTCTCGCTCAAAATCTTCAATATACCCCGCATCGGCCATAGCCTTGAGAACCACATCCGTTCGCTGCGCAGACAGGTCGGGATTGTTAAACGGTGAATAACGGGAGGGGGCCTTCAATAATCCCGCGATCATGGCAGATTCCCGAAGCCCCATTTGTTCTGCTGGCTTACCAAAATAGAGTTGAGAAGCCGCCGACACACCATACGCCCCGGACCCAAGATAAACACGGTTCAGATAAGCGCTGAGAATTTCATCCTTTGTCAGCTTGTTTTCCAGCCACAAGGCCAAAATAGCCTCCTGAATTTTACGCTTAATCGTGCGTTCCTGACTAAGAAACAGATTCTTGGCTAGCTGCTGCGTAATTGTTGAGCCCCCCTGAACCAATCGCATGCGCACAATGTTTACGGCCATCGCGCGCGTAAAACCGATAAAATCTATACCGGGGTGATTGTAAAACCTCCGGTCTTCAATCGCGAGAACCGCATTCATCAGATTGGCCGGAAGATCTTTGACGTCGACGTTCTGCCCTGTTAGGTCACCATAACGCGCAATAGTGCTATCATCTGAGGCTTTAATGATGACGGCGGTTTTTCGCGCGAAGTCGATTTTTTTTGTGATTTCGGGAAGCTCGGACGCATACCAGGCGACAATAATTGTCAGAATAATCGTTGCCCACAACCCTAAAACAAAAGCCCATTTAAACAAGAATGCGAATAAGGAGGTTTTTTTCTTCTTTTTTGAGCGTGTTGTGCGTTTTTTTGCCGTTTTTCGAACGGTTTTTTTCTTTTGGGCGGATGATTTTTTCTTGGCCATATTAATAACTAGAAATTACGTGCAGTCTAGCCAGTAACGCCTGCGGGCGGGGAATTGGTCTGTGGCTTGGGTTTCGTCCTCAAAAACACCTCCGCAAAACTCAATCGTTTTGATCGCCGCTTGGTTTTTAGGATCAACAGTGATCAACGCGCGCTCAAGTCCTAAAAAACAGGAACAAGGGATGCCCTTTTGCAGGATTTTCTTTCCAAATCCTTTGCCGCGCATGGACGGGCGAATGATGA
>CAYGQP010000265.1:0-2325 GCA_964352115.1 uncultured Micavibrio sp.
GAATTTGTGGGTTTGCCGGGTTTTCAAACTGCCCTACGATAAAAGAATTTTCCATCTCCTTGGCAAGATCTTTTGCCTTTTGGATCGCGCCCTTCATGCCCTGCTCTGCGGGTGTTAAATGCAGTTCTGCGCCCAGAAAAGCCAACATTTTGCGCCGTTCCAAGGACATGGATTCCGGCATGGTTAAAATCATGCGGTATCCTTTCGCCGCGGCGATAAATGCAAGGCCAATTCCTGTGTTACCAGATGTTGGCTCAATCAGAACGGATTTACCGGGCTTGATTTTGCCCGCGCGTTCCGCCGCCTCTATCATACCAAAGGCAATGCGATCCTTGACCGACGCAAGGGGATTAAAGAACTCGAGCTTAGCGAGAATAGTCGCTTCCAAGCCATATTTTTCGGTGAATTTAGGGACACGAACCAAGGGCGTTGCGCCAATTGTATCCAGAATGCTGTTATAGATTTTGCCGCGATATTCAGCGTTGGGCCTTAATGCGCCTTCTTTGGCTTCAGTTGTTTCGGGGAAAGTCATATTCGTTCTCCTTTTTAAATTTTCATACTCGGTTAAATCACCTTCACCGTTTAATCACCTTCACCGGGGGCTTCACTAAAATGATCTTCCAGCTTGTTTGGCTTGTCCTTAAATTCCTCAGCCTCCGGCAATGCAGGTTTTTGTAATGTTATATTCGGCCATTTTTCGGAATAGTCACGATTTAATTCCAACCATTTATCCGCGCGCTCATCAGTATCGGGCAAAATGGCCTCAATTGGGCATTCCGGCTCGCAAACACCGCAATCGATGCATTCATCAGGGTTAATCACAAGCATATTTTCACCCTCATAGAAACAATCCACGGGGCAAACCTCAACACAATCGGTATATTTACACTTGATACACACTTCGGTGACCACAAAGGTCATAGCTCTCTTGCTCCATTACATCATGATTATTTCACGTTGAGAAAGATAGTGATCCGCCCGGTTCAAAGCAATAGTTTATTGAACGCCCAGCCCCTATGAAACAGATTAAACAGCCCGGCCGTTCAAAAATTGTTCACGAAATGAGAAAAGAACATCTTTCTTGCTGCGTTCTTCTGCTGCTTGATCATCCTCAATCTCCAGCTTAACCTCGCCCACGAGGTCATCGACGTTCGTACGACGCATATGCAGCTCTCTGAGCTTAATCATGACCTCTTGCTCCGCTTTGCCAAAATCACCATCTGCCATGACCATATCTTGCGCAAATTTAAAGAAGTTCGTTTGATCTTTTGGGTCAGAAACACCCGTGAACATTTTTACCGGGTCCTGAGGCGTAGCGATATCATCCTTCAGGATTTCCTGCTGTTCGGCGGAAAACGGAATGTCCTCCATCGCCTCAGCCATGAAGCGTATCTCATCATCCGTCACGATGTCATCTGCATGCGATAAAGCAAAAATCGCGCGCCACATGTAAAATTCGCTGTCAGAGATTTGCTGAGTCATTATTTTATCCTTGGTGATCGTGATTCTTTACGAACCCTATTCAAACGTTTTTCGCAAAAGAGCGCAAGCCTTGTTTAAAACACGCGCACTCAATTTTGTTCTTGATTTGTTCTTTTTGTGTGGTATAGTGATGTTATATCCCCAAATATAAAGAGGAGATCGTCGTGGAGCGAGAGTCAGGGCTGAAATGGCTGTTTCTTGATTTTAATAGCTACTTTGCAAGCATAGAGCAACAAGACAACCCGAACCTGCGCGGGAAGCCAGTTGCGGTGGTCCCGATGCCAACGGATGCAACATGCGCCATTGCCGCATCCTATGAAGCCAAAGCTTATGGGATCAAAACCGGCACGAAAATCTATGATGCAAAGCAAATGTGTCCCAATTTACGGTGTGTATTGGCACGGCACGACGTTTATGTCGATTATCACCATCGTTTGCTGGAGGAGATCGTGCTCCATACCCCTATTCACAAGGTCTGGTCGATTGATGAGCTATCCTCCCGGTTGCCGCCCGCCAAAAGAACGCCAGAGATTGCTGCACATATTGCGCACAAAATTAAAAACGGGATCTGGAAAAACGTAGGGGAATCAATACATTGCTCCATTGGCGTGGCCCCTAACCAATTGCTTGCAAAAATTGCTGGCGACATGCAAAAACCCAATGGCTTAACCATTATCACACAAGAGGACTTGCCTGGCCCTCTTCTGAATTTAAAGCTGATTGATATTCCGGGTATTGGTGTGAATATGGAGCGCAGGCTTATCCGCGCCGGTATTCCAACGATGGAGGCCTTATGGCATACCTCGCCAAAACATCTGCGCAAGGTGTGGGGCAGTGTAGAGG
>CAYGQP010000265.1:2335-3022 GCA_964352115.1 uncultured Micavibrio sp.
GTGTAGAGGGAGAGCGCATGTGGTATTGGCTGCATGGCTATGATTTTGGCCGCCCCGAAACAAAAAACGTGATGATCGGTCATTCGCGCATGCTTGACCCTGACCTTCGGACGCCTGAAAAAACCAGATTAATGGCCCGGCGCCTGTTGGTGAAGGCCACGCACCGTATGCGCAACAAGGGTTTTTACGCCAGCCGCCTTAGCTTGGGTGTACGTCTCGTTCAGGGGCCAAAATGGCGCAACGAACTCCATATCCCGCATGCGCAGGATCCTTTTACGTTTTTAAAGGCTCTAGAGACGCTTTGGGAGGAATTATGGACTTCGGTGGCCCATGATCACAAGATCCGCTTCATAAAGGTTTCTGTGCTGCTTATGGGGCTAAAACGTAGAGAGGAAATCACTGAGGATTTATTTGACTCGCGCCATCAGGAGCAGGTTGAAATGTTCACAAAACGGGAAAGTCTGGCAAAGGCGCTTGATCACCTACAAAACAAGTACAGGAAGGAAACCGTTAGCCTTGGGGTTACGCCTCAAACTCTGGCCGGACACGTCGGGACAAAAATCGCCTTTTCACGTGTGCCGGATCAGGAGGAGTTTTGGAGCTAGTGTGAGGGCCCTAAGCCGCTGAGCGTTTATGATCGTTTTGAACATTGGAGTTAGGAGTTAAGCGCTCTCACGCGTTATACCC
>CAYGQP010000266.1:0-3016 GCA_964352115.1 uncultured Micavibrio sp.
ATGTGGCCGATGATTCCGATTCGGATTCGGATGAAAAAGAAGGCGACTATAAAGAGGGCGGAAATATCGCGGATGATGATACGGGCCGAACGGATGATCCTGTTCGAATGTATCTTCGTGAAATGGGCGCGGTCGAGCTTTTGTCCCGCGAAGGCGAGATTGCAATTGCCAAACGCATTGAGGCCGGGCGTGAATTGATGATTGGCGGGATTTGCGAATCTCCCCTGGCTATCGAATCTGTAATCGCTTGGTATCAGGCGTTGCTTGCCGGTGATATCTTGTTGCGCGAAGTGATTGACCTTGATGCAACATATACGGGCGGCCCAGAAGCGCAAGTTGACTTGACCTTGCCAGAGAACCGTCCAGATCCTGAAGAGGTAGAAAAGAAAAAAGCGGAAGCTGCTGAAAAAGCTAAGAAAGCAAAAGAAGCCAAGAGTGATGATTCCGAAGATGGGGAGAATAACGAAGATGGTGAAGATTCATCGGAGGATGAAGACGACACCAATATGTCTCTTTCCGCGATGGAAGAGGAATTGGCTCCACAAGTATTTGAGATTTTTGGCAAGATTCAAAAAACCTACAAAAAGATGCAAAAGGTTCAGCAAGAGCGTCTTGATGCCTTAAATAAAGGTAAGGACCCTGCGCCTGCGGCCAACAAGAAATATGAAGGCCTGAAGGAAGAAATGGTTGAGCTCATGAACGAAGTTCACTTGAGCAATCCGCGCATCGAGCAGCTTATTGACCGTCTCTACATCATCAATCGTGAGCTTGTTTCTCTTGAAGGGAAGCTTTTGCGTTTAGCCGTTGATAAAAAAGTGAAGCGCGAGGAGTTTCTTAAAGAATATTATGGGTCGGAGCTCGATCCAAAATGGACAGAACGCGTTGCGAAGCTTAAGGGCAAGGGCTGGAAGGAATTTGCCACAGAAAACAGTGATAAAATCGCCGCGATTCGTGAACAAATTGCCGCTGTGTCCGAGGAGGCTATGTTGCCCATTAAGGAATGGCGCCGCATTGTTGGTACGGTTCAAAAAGGCGAGCGCGAAGCCGCCCGTGCGAAGAAGGAAATGGTGGAGGCCAACCTGCGCCTCGTGATTTCCATCGCGAAGAAATATACAAATCGTGGATTGCAGTTCCTGGATCTTATTCAGGAGGGGAATATCGGTTTGATGAAGGCGGTTGATAAGTTCGAATATCGCCGTGGTTATAAGTTTTCGACCTATGCCACATGGTGGATCAGGCAGGCGATTACACGTTCGATTGCTGATCAGGCGCGTACAATTCGTATTCCTGTGCACATGATTGAGACGATCAACAAGCTTGTTCGTACATCGCGTCAAATGATGCACGAAATTGGCCGCGAACCAACACCAGAAGAGCTATCTGCGCGCTTACATATGCCTTTAGAAAAAGTCCGTAAGGTCTTGAAAATTGCGAAGGAACCGGTTTCTCTGGAAACGCCGATTGGCGATGAGGAAGATTCAAGCCTCGGTGATTTCATCGAAGATAAAAATGCACTCGCACCGATTGATTCCGCTATTCATTCGAATCTTCGCGAAACAACGACCCGCGTGCTTGCTTCACTTACTCCGCGAGAGGAGCGGGTTCTTCGGATGCGTTTTGGTATTGGGATGAATACCGATCATACGCTGGAGGAGGTTGGGCAACAGTTCAACGTGACCAGAGAGCGTATTCGTCAGATCGAGGCCAAGGCGCTGCGAAAGTTGAAGCATCCGAGCCGCTCACGAAAGCTTCGCAGCTTCCTGGACACATAATCAATATTATTTTCAGGTTTATTTTATCGCATAGTTCTTGCTAAGCCCGCGCCCGCTGCGGATACCCACATTGACGGATGGTGCGTTTGTGGTCCCGCATCGCTGCGTGTTGTGTTGCAGGACTGTGTGAGCTGATGTAATCGGCCAGGTTGTTCTGGTGTATGAACAGTAATTGCGTGTTCAAGGTCCGGGTTGTTCTTCGCCGCTTGTTCAGCAAACGGTTTTATGTCCTCCACATCTGATGTCATTGATATTTCACCCTCGGGCAGAGGATAGCCTATGAAAACAAAATCTGCGCCAAGCCGGTGATACAATACGTCATGAAGGCCGTTGGCGACGACTTCAAAATGCTTGCGTGCCTCCGAAATGCCGCTGCCATAAAGCCCACTATTAGGATCGGCCATGCGCGTTTTTTCATTATGCCCGGTTGAGAAGGTCGTGATACTTAATTCCTGAGGGTCATAGCCCTCTTTAATCGCATCATCATAAGCCCAAAAGGAGGGATCGTTGGTGAATTTACCAGCATCGGTGATGTGCATTGTTTCACCAGCCATGTTTTTGATAGCAACTTGTTTGAAAACCAAAGGCGCAGCGATCGCAGCACGGAGAAGGTCGCGCATCATGAAATTTTCACTGGGATCTTGCTTAGCGTCTTCTGATTTAAAAATACGTGGGCGTCCCGTTTCACGGTCAACAACGTGAATGTGCAGGCCGTCTTTAAAATCTGATAATTTGAGATCACCAAAAATTTTATCAACGGCGCTTTCTATTCTGTCGAGTTTATATCGAGGACCGAACAGGCCAAATACAGATGTTAGGCGTTTGGGAAATAACGTTCCATGAAGTTCGTTTTCGTAGAATTCTCTTAGCTGCCCTTTTTCAAACAGAGGTTTTCCGGTATTTTCCAGAGGCCATTGCGTTGCCGCATGAAGGGCGCCAACCGATGTTCCGGCGAGGCGATCGGCGTGTTCATAGAGTCTTTTTCCTGTTTCTTCTTCAAATTCCTCAGCCATATATGCGGAAATCAGGCCAAGTGAGCCGCCGCCTGTGAAGGTGAAGATTGTGAGATGTTTATCGTCCTGATGCGCGCGCTCAGCGGACTGGGAGAAACCGTTGTTGAGGTCATTAAATGTATCTACGCGAGCAATCATGATTGCAGAATAAAGTTAAATCATTAAAACTTTATTAAAATTTGTCATAAATTTTTGTGAGGACGCTCTTCGTGCAGAATTTGTTGATTAATT
>CAYGQP010000267.1:0-2989 GCA_964352115.1 uncultured Micavibrio sp.
GGCCCCTAAAGTTATTTCAAGGGATGAATTTGAAAAACATGCCGGCCCTATAAAAAGCTTCGAAACATATGATAAGCTTCCCGTTGGTCATGATTTGGGAATACATTTCCCCATCGAATTTATGAGGCACCAAAACGAAGAATATAATCAGAAATATAAAGGGTTCGACTATTTGTCTTCGGACAGCCGTCGAGATGCTCTCATGAAGGCCATTAAAACCAATGCTCCCGCAATGACGCCCCCAATTCAATTATTTGAAAAGAAAATAGGGGCGGTCGTTTTTCTGCCAGTATACAACAGCTCCTCGGATGTTCTCAGTGACCCTTCTAAGCGGTCTGATGCGACTAAGGGCGTTATAACCGCTGCATTCTATTATCAAGATCTTCTCGAGGCTTTTACAAAAGAACGGCAGGAAATGGGCATTGAGATGCGTATCGTTGATGCCATGACAAATACAGTTGCATATGAAAGTGGAGGATTTGTTGACGGCAAGATCAAAGATAAAGTTCTATTTTCAAGGATTGTTGAGCTGAGTTTTGCCGATCGTCTTTTGACACTTGAATTTTATAAGATAGAAAGCATTCTTCTAGGCTATTCCAGCACACACCTTAAATATATCATAATTTTTAGTCTCGCTTTTGCTCTTTTGATTACATTTTTTGTGCTGATCTTGACGGGGCAGGCCGAAGTCATTCGTCAGAAAGTTAACGAACAAACAGAAGAGATCCTTCGTCAAACACAGTTTTTAAATCTCGTAATGGACACGATGGCTGATGGATTCACAACCATAAAGTCAGACGGCACAATCGCATCATTCAACAATGCGTGTGAGCGAATATTTGGATTATCTGAAGAAGAAGCCATTGGCCAAAAAATGAGCATTCTTTTGTCTGATAAGGAGGCAAAAATAGCTGAGGAGGATTTTGAAGAATTTGTAAACGGAATGCGTTCAGAGATGGTTTTTGGTTTTGGTTTGGGGCGCGAGCTTGAAGGTAAACGCAGTGATAATGGCAAAGTTTTCCCTATGCATGTTTCTGGTGCAGAATTTGAGCTTGGCGGGGAGAGTTTTTACAGCGCAATCATTCGTGATATTTCAAAGCAAAAAGAAATGGAAGATGAACTCAAAAGATCTAATCAGGAACTTGAGGATTTCGCCTATGTCGCTTCGCATGATTTAAAGGCACCCCTCCGTCATGTTTCTATGAGCGCCGAATTTTTCTATGATATGTATCATGAAAAAGTTGATGAGAAGGGGAAGGACTTCATAGAGATCATTACCTCTGGCACGCATCGTATGCAAAAAATGATCGATAGCCTTCTTGCTTATTCACGCGTGGGGCGTGATCAAAAATCATACGAAAATACAAATTTGAATGATGTTGTTGCTGGCGTAATAACAGTCATGGATGGTCTGATCTCAGACACCAAAGCAGAGCTGGAGGTGCACGATTTACCAGTAGTGCACGGGGATCAATATTTGCTGATGCAGCTATTTCAAAACCTGATCGAAAATGCGCTAAAATATAAAAAACCTGATGTCATCCCTAAAATTGTGATCCGGGCAGACGAAGAAAGCCCCGATAAATATTTAATAACGGTTCAAGATAATGGTATTGGAGTTGCCCCTGAACACGCGGAGAAAATATTTAAGGTCTTTCAAAGACTCCACCGCGATGACGACATCCAAGGTGTCGGTATTGGGCTTGCGGTTTGTCAGCGCATTGTAGAGGCCCATGGTGGAAAAATCTGGCTGGATAAAAACTACAATGATGGATGTTTGTTCAAGTTTACATTGGTCAAAAATATTCCGCAAAGCGCTTAGACATTAAGCAATTGAAAATCTTTCAGACAGATATAGCCATCAGACGCGCTCACAATAATTTCTCTACTGGTTTGACAGACAATATGGCCAGGCTCCAGGCCGTGATCATCGGCCCAGACATCATGATCGTAAACAACAAATAATTGCCCATTAATTTTTGCAATCGATCCGTAACGACCAAATGCGCGGGCGGTTTTGTCGACATTTTTTACGCCCGACGACCAATCCAGAATACGCATATCATCCGTTGGTGCGGGGAAATATGATGCGTCCTCTTCATTTTGCGGTGTCGCGTCTTTCCACTGGACTTGAATATGCTCAAACACGGTGCTGATCATATCGGGCGCGGCCATAGCGCCTCGTGCCGAGAGTGTTTCGACCGTTTCTGAAGGTTCGATATCAAACGCTTTTTGCATCAGAATGTCACCCGCATCAAAATCCTCGACCAATTTATGTATCGAGATGCCTGCCGCTTCGGGATGATCCATAATGATGTATGGAGAGGGCATAATGCCTCGCCCCTTCGGTAAGTATGCAGGATGGATATTCAAACCATAGGCATCTTCTTCATCAATCGGTGGAATTTTATGCGGATAGCCCGCAGACAAAAAAACTTTGCTGCCCTGTTCAACGAACTGTGCAATATCATCCGCGGTGAGTGTTTTTTCAGTAATGGGAATGCCTAGCTGCTCTGCGAGCTCATGGACGTTGCGATTAAAATTGAACACATTATCGCATTCAAATGTGAATATCCCTATGAGCTCATGGCCATCTTCGATCAATCGATGAACACTGCCGAGCATAAAATCATATCCGAAATAAACAAACTTCATATACGAAGAGTAACGCCCGAATAGGCCTGTGCCAAGCGAAACAAAGACCCGCCATTAACGTTATAAAAAATAGCAAAAAAGACATAAAATGACCCAAAAATATATTGACTTTTTTATGCTCAAATCATAAAACGTTCATCTAAAAAAGAGAGTGTGTATGACCATAACGACTGAAGTATTCAAGCGCGTATCTGGTTTGATCAAAATGTCCTCAGAGGATCAGAGGCTATTTGGTGGAGAATACGGCGAGACCTGCGTTTCTTACAAAATGGAATTGCCAGTCGGCAAGCTTGGCATAGATTTCACACATGTCGAGCTGGTTGATCGTTATGAC
>CAYGQP010000268.1:0-2984 GCA_964352115.1 uncultured Micavibrio sp.
AGATGACAGTGTCACGCCCGCGCGTCTTATTTCAGGAAGAAAATGGTCAGCGCACAGAACCGATCGAGGAAGTGACCATCGATGTTGATGAAGAATATTCCTCAACGGTCGTCGATAAAATGAATCGCCGTAAGGCCGAGATGACGGATATGCGGTCCTCCGGCGCTGGTAAAACACGCATCACATTTCTCGCGCCTTCACGCGGCTTGATTGGTTACCAGAGCCAGTTTATGACCGACACGCGCGGCACAGGTGTGTTTAACCGTGTGTTCCATTCCTATGCCCCCTATAAGGGTGACATCCAGCAACGTCGAAACGGCGCGCTGATTTCAATGGAACAGGGTACCGCTGTCGCTTACGCGATCTTTAACCTGCAGGACCGCGGCGTAATGTTCGTTGAGCACCAAACTCCCATTTATGCGGGCATGATTGTTGGTGAGCATAACCGCGAGAACGATCTGGAAATCAATTTGCTGAAGGGTAAGAAGCTCACAAACGTCCGCGCTTCCGGGACTGACGATGCCGTGACACTCACGCCGCCTCGTAAAATGAGCCTTGAGGATATGATGGCCTACATCAATGATGATGAATTGTTGGAGGTCACGCCTAAATCACTTCGGTTGCGTAAGCTTCATCTGTGCACGCATGAGCGTAAGAAGGCCTCAAGAGCGGCATCATCTGCAGCCGGATAAAATGGAATGAGCAAAGTCGAAGAAACGCTGGCCCATCAACAGCAGGAAATCGAAGATCTTAATGACATGGTCACACGCCAGTGGAATGAGATTGATATGCTCAAAAAAATGGTGCAGGGCCTAAAGGATAAAATCGAAACGCTGCAAAACGATGCCCGTGACGGCGGTGATGAAATTCCCGCCGATCAAAAACCACCACATTGGTAAGAAATAGCTTTAGCCGATTGAAGGTGTGTTAAACGACGCGCCCATGGCCAACCCTTTTTCAACATTGGGTGCGACATGTTTCGCAGTATCCGTGAGGTCTTCAACATCCTCTAGGCTAATATCGTTATCGCGAACAATATCCGATAGGCGGGCATAAGCGTCCAAATGACTGCGATCATTCTCATCATAGGCTTTGTGAAATGACTCACCATAGCTGACCTTGCCATCCATCAGCGCCATCGCTTCGGGAAGCCAAGGGTTCTGTTCATTGAGCGTTGCAAGTGTTGACGGCTGTGCATCACGTAATTGATCAAGCACAGGCTTTAGATCTTCAGCAAGAGAAGCGGACGCCGGACGTTCCAGCTCAAATAAATCATCTTCTGTAATCGCGAGGTCGTAATTATTGGTCGCTAGTCCACGGTCCTGCGCGCGGTCAACAATATCAATGATTTGCTGGCGCAGAGATTCTGGCGGAGGCATTTCGCCTCTGTAATCCTGCAAAAGCTGCGCCGCTTGAGCAAACGCGGGATTTCCGTCATCACGGATCCCGTCAAGCCAACCCTGAACGCGGATATTATCCGAGGCATACGGGCTTGTGTCTTCTGTCCCATATTGTTCATAAAGATCAATAATTCTATCAGCAATGACTGCAGGCCTAAGCTCATGAAGGTGTTCCATCTTTTGCTCTTGAATAAGCGCCAGGTCTTGATGCTCAATCAAATTACAAACCAGTTCATCGCGTTCATGATCATAATCCAGAAGGTCACGTCCATTGGCTGGTGATCCTGTGCCGTATGTATTCCAGCCAGATTCGTCGCTGAAGGTCACAAGCGTCGCACCTGCCTCAAACTCGGCCAGCGACACATCATTCATAACGGGGCGGAAGCTTCCGGCAAGTGCTGTTCCTTCGAACACGCCAACTATGTTTTGGCCCGTTTCATCCAAAATAACGTTATAAGCATGTGCCCCAACGATCGGGTAATCGCTATCACTCATGGTGTGGCCCATCACACGTAAATTAGGGATGCCGCTTTCTTCTAATGAAACTGCGGATAAGCTCGCATATTCAGAGCAATCCGGATTTCCGTCTCGCATGGCATGTGAAAAGTCGCTCTGGCTATTGTGTTTTTGATCCCAGGCATCGCGTTCGTCCTGTACCAATTGATTATAGGTGCGGAAAGTTTCACCTGTCCCATTTGCTTCAGCTTCGGCGCGTAATTGGGCGTCAATTTCAGGCATCCGGGCCTCTGCAGCGGCGCGCATCAGACTTGCGCCAACGTGGCGCTCTAAATCCAGTTCATTGAGAAAATCACCCAAGTTCGATCGTGCATGTGATTCAATCTCATTGGCTGCGTCTTGCCCCAGAACTTCATAGGCTGCCTCGCGTTCAATCTGTAAAATAGCGAGCTCGGTTGTCCAATTGCGTCCTTCAATACTTTTCACAGCTTCATTTGTCACTGACCCAGAGCTGGAGCGTTTTGACCAATCAGCAGAGTTTTGTAGCGATCGGCTTTCTCGTAAGTCTTTGATTTGACTCAAAACACCGGCCAAAACGCTTTGTTGCGCTAAGCCTAAACGCTGAGATTGTTCAGCTTGCAGCTCTAAAACTTTAGGGAAATATGATCCCACAACATCAGGCTTGTGAATGCGGGCGGAGAAATTATCGAAAAACTTACCCAGATCCTGCGCCGTGGCATAAATTGCTGTGACATCATCAGGAATGGCTTCTTTAGCGCGGTCAATTCGGGCGCGGTTATCGGCATTGCTAAGATCAATAGTTGTATCGCCGTATGTTTCACCGCCCATATCAAGTATTGTTGCGCCGTGCATGATGCCTGACCAGCTTGTACCTGTGTCTGATGTATCAACGAGGCCTGGTCGATCTGTGTTCGCCTGATTGCGTCCTGTTAAACTATAGGGCGATGAATGCCCCGTTGATGCTGTATCTTGTGGATTTGGCTTTAAAACCGATGGATCTGCCATATTGTAAACACCCTCTAATTATTTTTACGCAAAAAATTTTTATACTTTTTTTTCCTAAAATAGAGCAAATGGGTTAAGGATTGCTTAAAGTCAGGCTGAGAG
>CAYGQP010000269.1:0-2970 GCA_964352115.1 uncultured Micavibrio sp.
ATACGCTTATAACGCCAGCAACAGGAACAGCCAGCAACATCCCCAAAATACCAAACAGCGATCCGCCAGCAATCAACGCAAAGAAAATCCACATCGGGTGCAACCCAACACTATCACCAACCAACTTCGGCGTCAGGAAGTTGCCTTCAATAATCTGGCCAACAACAAAAATTCCACCAATCAAAAGTACAAACTGCCAGTCGCCGGTCTGGAAAAACGCAACCGCAATGCTGGTCAATAGTCCGACCGTTGACCCCACCATAGGGATAATGCTTAACAACCCGGACGTGAAGCCAATAAGAATGCCGTACTTTAAACCTGCAATACTGAGCGCAATCGCATAAGCCACGCCCAGAATAAACGCGACCGAAATCTGACCACGCACAAAGCCGGCGAGCTTTTTATCAATTTCTTTAAACAAATTCATAATCGTCTTCTCATGATCTCGTGGGAATAAATCTTGAACCCAGCGCGTCATCTTAGGCCATTCCACCATCATAAAAAAGGCTGTAATCGGGGTGATAACCAGCAGCGACACGAAACTGGCAAAGGCCGCGCCGCCCGCGCTCACGCCGCCCCAAACGCTTTTTGCAACATTCATCGCTGACCCGATATGCTCCACCAGCAGGGCTTTTAAATCCGCACTGCTCTCAACCTGCGCAATGCCCATGGCGTTCTGCATAATGGGATCTAAAAAGACAATCGCCTGATCTATGTAAGTTGGAAGATCTTCGGACAGCTTAACAAGTTCCTGATACAAAACGGGCAGAACAGCAACAAGAATACCCATGACCACGATGAAAAAAGACCCCAGAATAACAATCGTCGAACCAATGCGAGAAAACCCGAAATTGCTCAACTTATTGACGACGGGGTTCAACAGATAAGCAATAGCCATCCCCAGCACAAATGGCAAAAGGACAGCCTTAAAGACATGAATAGTTAAAAAGAACAGGCCGGTAAACCCCAACCAAAACATCCATTGCGCGCGCATATTCATGCCTAGAACCGCCTCTCAAATGCTGAACCATCAACGCGTTGAGGAGCGAAGCGATTAAGCTACAATTGATATATCACGCTTGGCTGTTGGTTGTAGTAATAGTTGTTGACGTTATACGTCTCGATTTCCGGCTCTGTCAGTGTGAAATTCGCCTGTTTTAGCGCAAGCCTCAGACGACGCTCACTGCCCTGAAACAACAACTCCAGATGAGCCTCTCGCGGCGATACAGATTTCAACTCAATTTCGTTAATCCCGTAAACATCCTCTAGTGCGGCTTGCGTAATTGCCCACTGGCGAAAATTCTCATACACAACCTTCACCTCAAGCGTGTTGTATTGATTCACATCAACGACGGTGCGCGCCTTCCAATCCTTACGCAGAAATTTCTGGACTTCATCCACACCACGATCAAATAAATCAGCGCGCGTTTCAGAGGCTTTTGCGGCAACAACAACACGGTGCACATATTCAGGCCCCTCACGATCGGTGCGATATATATTGACCGTTAAAGAACCACTTGCCAGATCCTCATCACTGTTCACCAACGACAAAGCCTCATCAGGCGCCGCAATTAATAAAACAGCCTCAGCCGCGCTGTATCGAGCCAAAAGGTCATTCAGTTTCTCATCGTCATAACTCAGAGCCTCCTCATCGCTAATGTCCTGAACATCTTGCAAATCGCCCATCGGCACAGCAATCGGCACAAGACCATCCAGAGCATTCGTGCGGTTCCAAGCCTGCATCCACACGTTAAAAGGTGACCATAATGTTAAACCGTTATTGGTTTGGTAAAATGGCAAAACGAGCAGTAGGCGGCTTGCAACGTCAGTAAATTCGATCCCGGACCCTGAAAAATACTGCCGCACAGCCTCATCTTGAAAACGGAAAGTATATGTGGCGATATAACGTACGGAAGAGCGTTTTTCCTCCGTAATTTCAAAATCCCGCACCAACGTCGAAATAATTTCTAAATCAGGCGCTTTAAAGTTTTGAAACTCTGACTCAGACAGCATGCGTTCCGCCAACACCGAAAAGGCCTTGACCTGCGCCTCGCCGAAAGCTTGTTCTTGAGCTTTCAGAGCGCTTTTTGCGGTGACATCAACCTCTACGCCCTTAACAGTAAACAGCGGGTTCGCATGGGCGTTACCCACCATTAAAAGTTGCGCGCACATCAAAACGTATGCAAAAAAAGTAAAGGAAGAGACCTTACGCATAATTCATCCTTGTTGTGTAACGTGTGATTTTGTTATACCAAGCTTGGGCTGAAGATCAAAAGTGAAAAGATAAAATTATGATGCATGATAACGCGTATAAAAAGGCCGGTGTTGATATTCACGCTGCCGCTGACCTTGTGGAAAACATCAAACCACAAATTAAAAAAACACATCGCAGTGGCGTGATGAGCGGCATTGGCGGTTTTGGAGCGCTCTTTGATCTTAAGGAAACGGGATACAAGGACCCCATTCTCGTCTCAGCCACAGACGGTGTCGGCACGAAAATCAAAATCGCTATCGACCTTGATCGCCATGACACGATCGGCATCGATGCAGTGGCGATGTGCGTAAACGATTTAATTGTGCAAGGCGCGGAGCCCCTTTTCTTCCTTGATTACTTTGCCTGTGGCAAGCTGAACAACACTGTAGCAGAAAAAGTTATAGCCGGCGTCGCGGAGGGGTGTCAGCAATCTGGCTGTGCTCTGATCGGCGGTGAAACGGCTGAGATGCCTGGCCTGTATAAGGGCGGTGATTATGACCTCGCCGGGTTTTCTGTGGGCGCTGTAGAACGCGAAGACATCATTGATGGCAGCACAATTCAGGAAGGGGATATCTTGCTTGGTCTATCTTCAAACGGCCTGCACTCCAACGGATTCTCTCTCGTCCGTCACATCATTGCCAATGATTCTGATGTGGAATTTGATAGCTGCGCCCCATTCGAAGAACACATGAGCCTCGGCGAGCTCTGCCTTATGC
>CAYGQP010000270.1:0-2964 GCA_964352115.1 uncultured Micavibrio sp.
AATCTGAATGACCAGCTCATGCAGACCTTAGCGCAAAATGGTAACGGCGTTGCGGCGTATATCGATAATATCAATGAGGCCCGCAAGGTGCTGGTTGATGAGGCAACGTCCACGCTGTTCCCGATTGCGAAGGATGTGAAGTTTCAGGTGGAATTTAATCCGGCGCAGGTGGCTGAATATCGCCTCATTGGCTACGAAACACGCGCTCTGAAGCGTGAGGACTTCAACAATGACAAGATCGATGCCGGTGACATTGGCGCAGGCCATACCGTGACCGCGATATACGAGATCACGCCCGTGGGCAGTCGTTCGGTTAGCGTTGATCCGCTTCGTTACGGCGCAAAGCCAGAAGCTGAAGAGGTTGTTCAATCTCAAGCTGATGCAGAATTCGGAAATGAAATCGCGTTCTTGAAAATGCGTTATAAATTGCCCAATGAGGATGTGTCAAAGCTGATTACAACGCCCATTCAGCAAGGCGTTCAAGCACGACTGGTTCAACCATCGAAATACGAGTGTGGGCCGTTGGAAGATTGTCTCGAATCTGCGAATTCTGATGTGCAGTTTTCCATCGCCGTAGCCGGGTTTGGTCAATTGCTGAAGAACAGCTCGCAGATCAATAATTTCACATATGATGATGTGATTGAGCTTGCAAATGGCGCGAAGGGGGACGATCGTTTCGGATACCGGCACGAATTCATTAACCTCGTTCGTAATGCAAAGATTTTCGCTAATCGTTAAGCGTTTAAGATCAATTATTAAGCCTTTAGAGGCCCGGCAGGTTAAACAAACCTTGCCGGGTCCAGCTTTTTAACGGTCTCAGGCGGTAATGCGTTCTCTTTCCCCTCAATCATGTCAGCAATAACGTGGGCGGCCATAAGGCTGGAGAGAATACCATGTGATCCATGTGCCGTTGAAATATATGTGTTTTTCTGCCCCGGCAAGCGCCCGACAACAGGAAAATGATCAGGAGATGTCGTTCGAACCGCGGCCCTGTGCCCGATCACTTCGAATTCTTCCGCAATATCCGGCACTGCATCCTTTAGTTTTTCTATATTGTCGTGATCGTCTTCTTCAAGGATGCGATCGTGGTCCAGCCATCTTTGGAACGTTGATCCGACCATATGTACATCATTAATCGCTGGTGTTGTGTAACCGCCATAACAAACTGCGCACTTCAATTTAGATAATTTGGGTGTACTTCTTAAATGTGTAACCTGACCGCGTACAGACTTAAGCATTAGCGGAATATCCATCGATTTTATCAAATCAAGACTTCCCATTCCTGCTGAAATTATGCAAATTTCATCTTGTAATGCGTATAGCACGTTTATGGCTGAATTGTATTTAATTTCAATACCATGTGTGTATGCTGCACATAGTTTTTTAGGCGACAAAACTCCACTTCTTGCCAAAAATAGCGCGTCGTGGCGTATCGTTAATCCAGAAAGCGTACAAGCTTCTTGGCGCTCAACAACTCGCATACCATCATACCCCCACCCCCAAGATTCAACCGTCTTTGGGAACCGGTGTCGCTTGCTCTCATTCGTTATGAGATGGAGAGCACCACAAGGATTGAAGTCAATATCCTCAAATTGTGCAAAAGTTTGCAGGGCGAGAAAAAAAGCAGTCGAAAAATATTCACTCTCAGCATTTTTTTCTGCCGTAAATCTTGGATTATACAAACCGAGCGAATTTCCAGACGCACCTGAGGCAATTTCCGGGCCTGATTCATAAATGACTGGCTCAAAACCTCTCAATTTGAGTACATATGCACATGCCGCCCCCGCGAGACCAGCCCCAACAATCGATATTTTTGTCATGCTGCAGTTCTCTGATCTGGGTTAAATGTGCCTGTTATCATTTCGCGCTTACGACCATATCCGGGACGTTTTGATACATCAAAACCGTATGATTTCAACCCCCTACGAACAATCCCCGCAGACGTAAACGTAGCGAAAGTTGCACCCACATTGCTTAGACGGGCCATATGCTCAAACACCGTATCACTCCACATATCAGGGTTTGTTGATGGTTTAAACCCATCCAAATACCAACAATCCACATTTATATTTAGTTCAGGGAGAGCCGCATTCACATCATCAAAGACCAAGGTCAAATTTAACCCCTCTCGTATATTTAGTTTATGCGTGCCAGACGTACAATCAGGGTAGTGTTCGAGGAGTTTTTGCAAAGGTTTTTCGAAACTGCATGCCCATTCCTGGTGAGCGTCAACGATTTGATCCTTCGACAATGGATATCGTTCTATTGATATAAAATCAATAACTTGTCCATTTATAGCCATATTTAGCGCGAGCTGCGCTGTCATTAAAAAGTTCAACCCTGTTCCAAATCCTGTTTCACATATTGTGAAGTGTTGGCGAGGCTTTAACGCCGCTAAACGGGCAGGTACATTATTACCATCCAAGAAAACATGCTGCGTTTCGGCCATGCCATTTTCAGCTGAGAAATACACATCCTCAAAACGTTCAGATCTTGGAACTTGCCTCTTTTGATTCATCGCGTATGCTCTATCTTGATTGTTTCATCGATTTACGATGAAATCGTTCCGAAAAACAAGGATAAACACATATGACTTCAAACTCTCTGCTTCAAGCCTCTCCCCTGCCCAATCAGGCGCCGGAATTCAAAAAAGTAAAAACCGAGGATTATATGCCTGCGATTGAAGAGAGTATTCGAGAAGCCCGCGAGAACATAGATGCAGTTAAAAGCAATTCAGAAGCGCCTACGTTTGCAAACACCATTGAAGCACTGGAGCAGGCATCAGAAACACTGGGGCAGGTTTCCTCTATATTTTACAATAACCTATCATCTATTGGTGGAGATGACCTACATGAACTTGCGGAACAAATTGGCCCGATCATGTCGACATTTTCAAATGATATCATGCTGGACGAGGGCCTCTTTGTACGCGTAAAGCTCATTCACGATGGCATGGAGAATGAG
>CAYGQP010000271.1:0-2959 GCA_964352115.1 uncultured Micavibrio sp.
ATGGTATTCCGTACGAGAGGAAGCCTATTTCGGAGAGGATGAAATTGAAGAGCGGGATGGGCAGAAATTCTCCCCCAACGGGACAGAGCTGAAATGGGTTGAAGAAGAGAGCTATTTTTTCAAGCTTTCCAAATATCAGGATAAATTGCTTGAGCTATACAGCAGAGGCGATTTTGTAATGCCAGAAAGCCGCCAGAATGAAATTACGTCATTTGTGAAGCGCGAGCTGCGTGATCTGTCAATTTCCCGCCATAAGGACCGCCTGAATTGGGGTATTCCCGTGCCCGCTGATGACAATCACGTGATGTATGTCTGGCTGGATGCCCTGACGAATTATATTACGGCCCTAGGTTATCCGGACATGAATGCCGATCTGATGAAAACGCACTGGCCGGCGGATTATCATGTCATCGGCAAGGATATCACCCGCTTTCATGCGATTTACTGGCCAGCTTTTTTGATGGCCGCGGACATCCCACTGCCGAAGCATATTTTCGCGCATGGTTTTATTAATGTACAGGGCGAGAAAATGAGTAAGTCTATTGGCAATGTTTTATCGCCAGATGGATTAGTAGAGACGTACGGGCTGGATCAAATTCGGTACTTCCTGATGCGGGAGATTGCGCACGGGCAAGACGGTAACTTCAGCCATGAGCAAGCGGTTCAAAGGATTAATGGCGATCTAGCGAATGGTATTGGGAATTTGGCTCAACGTACTTTATCGATGATTTATAAAAATTGCGATGGGGCTTTGCCGGCAGGCATAGAGCTTACTCAGCAAGATAGGGATGTCTTGTTGCAAGGTAATAAGTATTTAATAGAGAGTGAAAAGTCATATGCAGACGTTTTTCAGTTTCATAATGTTTTGGCCGGCATCATGGAATATGCGGCTTTATGTGACCGCTATGTTGATCATCAAGCACCATGGACGTTAAAAAAAGAAGATCCTGAGCGTATGAAAACCGTGCTTTATGTTCTGGCGGAGGCTATTCGCTGTTTGGGCATTGTCATGCAACCCTTCACGCCGGAAGCTGCTGGAAAGCTTTTGGATCAGCTTAACGTTCCAGATGATGAGAGGCTCTTTGAACATTTATCTTCTGACTATGCTTTAAAACCCGGTACGGACATTGATAAACCCGAGGGGTTGTTCCCGCGTATTGTGGAAGAGGAAGCAGCATAGCGTCATGTGGATCGATTCCCATTGCCATCTCAATCATCCAAACATCGCTGAACATGGCGATGCAGCAGCGATTATTAAGCACGCTAAAGCGCAAGACGTTGATGGCATGCTCACGATTTGCTGCCGAATATCAGAGGAGCTGGAGACACTTAAATCCATCGCTCATGATCATAAGAATGTTTGGTACAGCATTGGGACGCACCCGCATGATGCAGGAAAAGAGGCTGAGGTGGCGATCACACAACAGCAGTTAGTAAAGCTGGCTATGTCCGATCCGAAAATCATAGGTATTGGCGAAACAGGGCTGGATTATCACTATACATACAGCAGCAAGAAGGATCAGGAAATTTCCTTTCGTAAGCATATGCAGGCCTGTATTGAGACCAATATGCCGATGATTGTTCATGCACGCGAGGCTGATGACGATATTCGCCGCATGATGATGGAGGAGGGGCAGGGCGATAATCTTAAGGGCGTTATGCATTGTTTTTCATCCGGGCGAAAACTGGCCGAGGCCGCGCTTGGCATGGGTTTTTATATTTCCTTTTCTGGTATTGTAACTTTTGATAAGGCGGAGGAGTTGAGAGAGATTGCGCTTGATGTTCCGCTGGATCGTATTCTGGTTGAGACGGACGCGCCATTCCTTGCGCCCTTACCATATCGTGGAAAAACAAACCATCCGGCCTATGTTGCACATACAGGCGCCTTTTTAGCAGAGCTTTTTGATATGGATGTTGAGGATTTTGCCGAGGTGACCTCGAAAAACTTCTTTCGGCTCTTTCCTAAAGCAAAAAACGCATGAAGGGCAGGGTCACGATATTGGGGTGCGGTAACTCTACGGGCGTTCCAGCGGTTGGAAATTACTGGGGCGCATGTGACCCTGATGATCCAAAGAACAGACGTTTAAGGCCCTGTGCGTTAATCGAAGCAGGGGATTCAAAGCTTGTAATTGATACCGGTCCGGATTTTCGTGAACAGCTTTGTGCAGCTGATGTGAATAATGTGGATGCGATATTGTACACGCACGAACATGGCGATCATACACATGGCATTGATGATTTACGTGTCTTGGCGTTTCGGAATAAAAAGCAAATTCCTGTTTATGGTAATGAGCAAACGCTATCAGAGCTGGAGCGGCGTTTTCATTATTTATTCAAGGGCGGCGCGGCCGATATATATCCGCCAATCCTTGAGCCTCATGTTATTCAAGATTTTGGCGTTGTTTCCGTGATTGAGGATGTTTCGTTTACTCCTTTTGAACAGGATCACGGTACGGTAATGAGTGTCGGGTATCGTTTTGGCAATTTTGCTTATTCTACGGATGTTAAAACCCTTGATGACGATGCTGTTCAGACGTTGAAAGGTATAGATATATGGGTGGTGGATTGCGCTGGTTATCACGATAATCAAAACAAGGTTCATGCATCAATACAGCAGATTTATTCGTTAAACGAAAAAATTGGGGCAAAGACTGTGTATCTAACAAGCCTTACGCTGGCAATGGATTATCAAACACTTAAAAAAGAACTTCATGACGGATACTTTCCTTGTCACGACGGTTTAGTCTTTGAAATTACATTATAGATTTAATTTTACTAAAATTATGATATATTTATAAAATATTAAATCTCAGTTCTTCATAATAATCTAAAGACATAGAATTTTTTACGGGACAATTTTTCCATGGCAGAAAAACAGAGAAGGACAACTGACCTTTATCGTTATAAAGCTGTAAACAAAAAAGGGCGCATCATCAACGGGTCCTTATCAGCTTACGAC
>CAYGQP010000272.1:0-2934 GCA_964352115.1 uncultured Micavibrio sp.
AAGACATCGGCGGCCAGCCTTTGCTCGCTGAGCTGGCGAAAATGCCGCATTTGCTTGTGGCCGGGACCACGGGGTCTGGTAAGTCGGTTGCGGTCAACACGATGATTCTATCGCTTCTTTATCGTCTCCCGCCGGAGAAATGCCGGTTCATCATGATTGATCCGAAAATGCTGGAACTGTCCGTTTATGATTCTATTCCCCATCTTCTATCCCCCGTTGTGACGGAGCCCGGCAAGGCCGTTGTGTCATTGAAATGGACGGTGCAGGAGATGGAGGAGCGTTACCGGTCCATGTCCAAGCTGGGTGTACGCAACATCGAGGGCTATAACAAACGCCTGGCCGAAGCCCGCAAGAACGGCGAAACCATTATGAACAAGGTCCAAACCGGGTTTGACCCCGAAACGGGCAAGCCAACTTATGAAGAAGTGGCGATGGATCTCACTGAGCTGCCCTATATCGTCGTAGTGGTTGACGAATTTGCCGATTTGATGCTGGTGGCTGGCAAGGACGTTGAAAACGCGATCCAGCGCCTGGCGCAGATGGCGCGCGCGGCTGGAATTCACCTGATCATGGCCACGCAGCGCCCATCCGTTGATGTCATCACTGGCGTGATCAAGGCCAACTTTCCAACCCGAATTTCGTTTCAGGTTACTTCAAAAATCGACTCCCGGACAATCCTCGGTGAGGGCGGCGCAGAGCAGCTTCTGGGTATGGGGGACATGTTATATATGGCGCCGGGCGGGCGTATTACCCGTGTTCACGGCCCGTTTGCATCGGACAAGGATGTCGAGGCGGTCACGGATCACCTGCGAACACAGGGCGAGCCAAACTACATCGACAGCATCACGGATGAGGACGGCGTTGGCGGCAACAGCGAGGTCATGGCCGCGATGTTCGGGTCCGGCGACACCAAGGACAGCGATGTTGATGAGCTGTATGACAAGGCTGTGGCGATTATCGCGCGCGAGGGCAAGGCCTCCACCAGCTTCATTCAGCGTCATTTGCAAATCGGCTATAACCGCGCGGCGCGGATCATTGAAGAAATGGAAAAGCAAGGCGTTGTTTCCAAAGCCTCGCCGACCGGAAAGCGCGAAATTCTGGTACGTGATTTTAGCGATGTTTAGAAAAAGTGGACCGGGTTTTTAGACTTAAACTTCGGGCTAAGTCTAATATAAATTGAAAAATACTGCTAAACGGTCTATCTCTTTAATCATGATTCTACGCATCCTCATTTTGTTTTTGATCGCGGTTCCGGCCTTCGCGAATGATGCACCAAGCGATGCTCCGCCAGCGACGGCATCAGCGGAAACAACGGCTCCAAAACAGAAAATTGATCCCAGAGCCCAAAAGGCCGAGGACTACATGAACGCGCTGAAAACCGTGCGTGCACGTTTTGTACAAACCACGCATGATGGCACGCAACTGGTGGGGACATTTTATCTGAACCGTCCCGGAAAATTGCGGTTTGAATATGATGATCCGATTGAGGATTTCGTCGTGGCCGACGGGTTTTTCATTTATTTCTACGATTCCGAATTGGGCGAACAAACGAATGCCCCGATCGGGCAGACGCTCGCTGATTTTTTGCTGCGTGATCCGATTACATTATCCGGCGAGCTTAAGGTGCAAAACATTCAGGAAGCGGGCGATATGACGCTCATCGAACTTGTGCAAGCCATCGATCCTGCGGCAGGGTCTATTACCCTTGGTATGACAAACGAGCCATACACACTCAAGAAATGGCGGATTGTCGATGGACAGGGCCTGATTACCGAGGTGGAGCTGTTTTATTTTGAGGACGGATTGGATTTGCCAGACAATCTGTTTGTCTACACCGATCCGGACACGACCAAGACCTTCAATGAGTAATCGAGTAAAGTAGCTATGAATGACGGGCCTTTAGAGCACCTAATTAAATCGTTATCACGTCTGCCGGGCCTTGGGAATCGTTCTGCGCGGCGGATTGCGCTGCATTTACTCAGTAAGCGTGACGCGGTGATGCTACCCCTTGCGCAGATTTTGCAAAATGCGGCGGAGCAGATCAAAACCTGTGAAACATGCGGAAACCTTGACCTTATTAGCCCATGCAACCTCTGCCAGAGCATCAAACGTGATCCGGCGCAGCTTTGTGTTGTCGCGCAAGTCAGCGATTTATGGGCGATTGAGCGCACAAACGCCTTCAAGGGGCGTTATCATGTTTTGGGTGGGTTGTTGTCCGCGCTTGATGGCATAGGGCCAGAGGAGCTGAGGATTGATCGGCTTGTCAGCCGCACGGAAAATGAACCCATACAAGAAGTCATTCTCGCACTCAGCGCGACCGTCGATGGGCAATCAACCGCGCATTATATCGCCGATGAGCTGGATGCGGCGAGCCTGAAAATTACCAGGCTCGCACATGGTGTGCCGGTGGGCGGCGAATTGGATTATCTGGATGACGGGACAATCACAACCGCATTAAAATCACGCAGCGCCGCTTAAGTTTGCTCCTTGGCCTTCAAGGCTACTCCTTTTCAGACACGTACACCGCACCATTGCTATCAACGGCGCGAACGGCTAAATGCGTGGCATGTGCCATTTGATCGCCGCCAATCGCGAAATCATAATACACGCCTGCGGGGTAGTAATGATCGCTGGAACTGGCGGTTACACCTGAGCCACCAAACGACAGATACACCGCGGAAGTGGCATAGACGCTAACAATGCGCGTGTTTGCGTCGAACGCCGCTGTGTTACGCGCAGAGCCAGACGTCGTGGCATTGATTGTATGCGCGCCAGAGCCTTTTAAACGAAGCGCGGGAATGGGGTTATCAAAGGAATCAGTTGGTAGAATTGTAGGCATTGAGTTTCTCCTGTTTTTAATGAATACAAAAAATCCGCCAACGTTTTTGCGCGGCGGATTCAAGACAGATTTCGGCTGATGTTGGATCTTAGTAT
>CAYGQP010000273.1:0-2928 GCA_964352115.1 uncultured Micavibrio sp.
ATATCGCCCAAGAGTGATCCAATCATCACAAGCCGGCGACGGCTTTGTGGGACTCCGTATTCCCTTACATTCACAATTTCTACTTTTGGATTGTATCCTAATGCACTGAGCTCTTTGACAATGTCTTTAAAAAGATAATAGTCCTTAAGCCCGGGTACATTTTCCATCATGATTGTTAAAGGTTTTAATTCCTTCACCATCCTGAAATATTCTAAAACAAGATTATTTCTTTTATCGCGAACACTCTGCTTTTTATTCAAACGCCGAACAGAAGAGAACCCCTGACATGGCGGGCATCCTGCAAGAAGATGCAAAGCTTCACCACCCAAAAATTCCTTGATTTCTTCAATGTCTATTTCACGAATATCCTTTTGAATAACATGCGTATCAGGATGATTGAGTTTATAGGCATTTGCTGCCACCGCTTCCAGCTCAACAGCAACTCTGGTATGAAATCCTGCATCATGCATTCCCTGAGTTAAGCCACCACAGCCCGCAAATAGGTCAATAGCATTCAATTTTGCTGCAGATCCGCGCTTCGCCATCTAATCTCTCCAATTATCTTCGATGAGCACTTGTTTAGTGCCCAAAATTCCTTTATTTTCTAAAAACTAGCCCAAAATTGACAAAGGTGCAATCAAGAATGGATAACGACAGCATATTAACAATCAAAGAATTGTCGCTGTATTTGAAGCTTGCCGAGAAAACAGCCTACAGGCTTGCCTCAGATGGCAAAATACCTGGCTTTAAGGTCGGCGGCGCCTGGCGTTTTCGTAAGCTGGATATTGATCAATGGATTGAAGATAAAAAAATAGAGAGCAAAGGCAAATGAACCATTCATCACACAATAAATTAATTTCATTCATTTGGTCTATAGCAGACGATTGTCTGCGGGATGTTTATGTTCGGGGCAAATACCGCGATGTTATTTTACCGATGGTGGTTCTAAGGCGCCTTGATACCCTTCTCGAAGACACTAAAGATGCTGTTTTGGATGAGGTGAGCTTCCAAAAAAATGAAATGAAGTTTACAGAGTTTGATCCGGCTGGCCTCACCAAAGCATCTGGATATGTTTTCTACAATACCAGCAAGTGGACGCTTAGATCACTTCATGACACGGCAACGAATAACCAGCAGATTTTGCTTCAAAACTTTGAAGAATATCTGAATGGCTTCAGTGAAAACGTTAAAGAGATAGTTGAGAAATTCGAACTGAAATCCAAAATCCGCCATATGGCATCAAAAGATGTTCTGCTGGATGTATTGGAGAAATTTGTATCGCCGTATATTAACCTTACTCCTCATGAAAAACTGGATCCGGATGGCTATAAGCTTCCTCCGCTTTCCAATCTGGGGATGGGGTACGTTTTTGAAGAACTGATCCGGAAGTTCAACGAAGAAAACAACGAAGAAGCTGGTGAGCACTTTACGCCGCGTGAGGTTATCCAACTCATGACGCATCTTCTTTTTGACCCTATTAAAGATAACCTGCCACCTGTAATGACAATTTACGACCCGGCGTGTGGGTCGGGCGGTATGCTGACAGAAGCGCAGAATTTTATCAAAGATGAAGAAGGCGCTATTAAAGCCCTCGGTGATGTTTATCTTTACGGTAAAGAAATCAACGACGAAACTTACGCCATCTGTAAGTCAGACATGATGATTAAAGGGAATGATCCCTCCAATATTAAAAGCGGATCAACTTTATCGACAGATGAGTTCTCCGGCACGCGCTTCGACTTCATGCTTTCAAATCCTCCGTACGGTAAAAGCTGGTCATCTGACCTGAAATACATCAAAGATGGCAAGGAGGTCATTGATCCGCGCTTTGTCGTGAAGCTCAAAGACTACTGGGGCAATGAAGAAACGGTGGATGCCACCCCGCGCTCCAGCGATGGTCAACTCCTCTTCCTCATGGAAATGATCAGCAAAATGAAATCGGCGTCAAATAATGGCCGAGGCTCGCGCATTGCCTCCGTCCATAATGGCTCCAGCCTTTTTACAGGCGATGCTGGCGGCGGCGAGAGCAACATTCGCAGATATATTATCGAGAATGATATGCTGGAAGCGATTATACAGTTGCCCAACAATCTGTTCTACAACACCGGTATTACAACGTATATCTGGATCCTATCCAATAACAAGCCAGCTAACCGTAAAGGCAAAGTACAGCTGATCGAAGCCAGCCTTCTATTCCGCAAGCTTCGTAAAAACCTCGGTGAGAAAAACTGCGAATTTGCGCCGGAGCATATCGGGGAGATTGTTAAAACCTATCTCGATTTCTCCGAAAAAGACCGCACCGCAACCGAAGAAGGCATTGCTGCACAGGTATTCGATAACAACGACTTTGGTTATTACAAGGTCAATATTGAACGCCCAGACCGCCGCAAGGCAAAATTTACAGCCGAAAGCATTGAAACCTTGCGCTTTGATAAAGCCGTCAAGGAGCCAATGGAATGGGCGTATGGTGAATGGGGCGATGATCTATATAACGCTGGCGTACTGAAGCAGCATGAAAAAGAAATCATTAAATGGTGTGAAGAAAACGATATTTCCCTAAGCTCGAAAAACAGAGCCAAGCTTCTGAAATTAGAGACATGGAAAAAACAAGCGGCCCTGATCGAAACGGCAACCACGCTGATGAATGAAATGGGCGGCGTAGAGTCTTCTAACTTCAACACATTCAAAGACCAGGTCGACCAAGTGCTGAAGGCACAAAAAATCAAACTGAGTGCCAGCGAGAAAAATGCCATTCTTGGCGCGGTCAGCTGGTATGACGAAAGCGCCGATAAAGTCATCAAGAGCAAATCAAAGCTCAGCGGCGATAAACTTAGCAAAATCTTGGATAGGCTCGGGTGCGGTAAAGATGATCTTGCCGATTTCGGATATTACGCGACCGGCACAAAAGATGAATACATCATGTATGAA
>CAYGQP010000274.1:0-611 GCA_964352115.1 uncultured Micavibrio sp.
CCCCAAATATGTTCTAAAGTTGCGCTTTTTATAACTACATTTTTTACCCATGTCCAGAAAAAAAATCATATGTAAAACATAATTTTTATAAAATAAGTATAAAAGTGCAAAAAATATAACTTTTTTGTTGACCTGATCTGACAGACTGCTATAACAGCATTATAAAAGCGCACATATTATTCATAATATTGAATAACGCCTTTTATGAATCCCCACACACGTAACTTAAGCTGGTTGGTTCGCCAACCGGCTTTTTTCTTTGCGCGCAAATGTGTATATAAGTCTGTATGCCTGAATTACCGGAAGTAGAAATTGTCAGAAGGGGGCTTGAACCGGCGTGGCTGGGCAAGCGCTTTACATCTATCATTCTTAATCGGCCGGATTTGCGTGTGCCGTTTCCTGCAACGTTTAAGTCAGATTTGGCTGGAGCACGCGTGCAAAATACTGTGCGTCGCGGAAAATATATTGTTGTCTTCCTCGATAACCAAAAGGCGTTCTCTATTCATTTAGGTATGTCCGGGCAGATCCTTATATATAAATGTCAAAAAGAATATAAATCACGAAAGCACGATCATGTGGTTTGGACGATGGATGATAACACGCTAATCGCG
>CAYGQP010000274.1:621-2899 GCA_964352115.1 uncultured Micavibrio sp.
CATAAGGCGTTCCGGTCTATGGGGCCTGAGCCATTAGGCAATGATTTCAATGGGCCTGTCCTGAAGGCCGCTTTGGAAAAGCGCCATATACCTATTAAAAACGCATTACTAGATCAAAAAATCGTTGCGGGTGTTGGAAATATATACGCATGCGAAGCCCTGTTCAGGGCGGGTATTGATCCCACGCGCCCCGCGTCTGATGTGTCAGATAAAGAGGCTGAGCTCCTGGCCATCCACATTCGCGATACACTCAATGAGGCCATAGCCGCCGGAGGTTCAACGCTGAAAGACTATCAACAGACAGACGGCTCTCTGGGCTATTTTCAGCATGGGTTTGCCGTATATGACCAGGAGGGCAAATCATGCCCAAAATGCGCCCCAAAAACACCGTGCTCTATTCAGAGGATAACTCAGGGTGGCCGATCAACGTTCTTTTGTCCCATTCAACAGACGTGATATATATAGATATGTTCAAAAATATTATGGTTTTACTCTTTGCCTGCGGCATCCTTATGCCATCCTCCGGTTATGCTCAAGATCTGTTTTTTTCCTCTATTGAGGATATGCCATTGATGCCGGGCTTGGTTGAGCTGCCCGAACAAACCGTTGTTTTTGACAAACCGGAGGGGCGAATCGTTGAATCGGTGGCACAAATAGAATCGGTCTCTCAGGGCGACATACAGGCCTTCTATGACGCATCTCTGACCCAGTTCGGATGGAAGCGACTCGGTGATCATACTTATGTTCGCCAGCACGAGGTTCTGGAGCTCAATGTCGAAGTTATCGACGGTCAGGAATACCTAAGGGTTATGGTAAGGCCCAGGGAGGGATGAGCTAAGATACTCTTATTCAAGAAAATCCAAAACTATGCTTGACAAGAAGCCTTCAGGGCGCGTATATCTTCGCATCACGCTTACATTAGTATTTGAATTTGGCCTCGGGGCTGGTGTGTAAGTGAAAAGAATTAGAGACTAGAAAAAGGTTAAAAACATGGCAAACCATGCATCTGCAAGAAAGCGCGTCCGCCGCAACGATAGTAAAGCTCTCGTGAATAAATCACGCATGAGCCGTTTGCGCACGTTTATCAAAAAAGTAGAAGAAGCCATTGAGGCTAAAGATTCAAAAGCAGCGCAGGCCGCATTAAAAAATATGCAGCCAGAACTGTTTAGAGGTGTTACCAAGGGCGTGGTGCACAAGAAAACTGCATCTCGTAGAATGTCGCGCTTATCGGCGCGCATCAAGGCTTTGTAAGAAGCTGTCTGGCGTGAAAGTAAACTAGCGCCAAGTAAAACCGCATTAAATATAGGTCTTTACTATCCCTTTGAAGTAATTCAGAGGGCGTATTTCTATTTCTCAAAGTATTCGCAAATAAAAAATTCACTTTTTTTACATGTTCACCGTTTGATCTTATTGCATCGCTTTTCGTTTTTGGTGTAGTCTAGATTCATTGCGAACAACTGAACAAAATTTGTTTAGTCAGATCGTTCTGCTGAGTATGAATGTACTCTAGCAGAAGCCAAAAATTCGGTGTTTGGGGAATTTTTAGCACTTAAGAACCATAATTTTTTAAAGCTAAAGCGTTTCATCGCAAATACCTGTTTTACGAACTGGTCAAACAAGCAAACAGTAAACATCTTTGATGTTTGCCAACCCTGTTTTGCGACCATATTTTGGAATATTTGAGCAGTTTTTTTTGAGTATTAATACTAAACATAACAAAAAAATGGAGTGAAAAAATAATGTCAGATCTTGCGGAAAAAACGGCGGCCTTGATTCAAGGAAATGCAGAATTGAAACAGGCTTCCCTAGAACCTACGCCAGAAATTATGACTGTATGGAAGACCGTACATAATAATATGCGAGGCGAATTTGGTGAAGCTATTTTCCGCAGCTGGCTTAAACCACTTACACTTCAGGCGTATTATCATGGCACGATGGAAATTTCTGTTCCAACACGGTTCATGCGTGACTGGATTCAAACCCATTATGCTGAGCGCATTCAGGAAATGTGCCACGAGCAAAACGAAGACATTCGCCGTGTTCAGTTCGTCGTGGTACAAAGCGCGATTTTAGATGATCCTGCGGAGGAAACTGCACAAGAGATTCAGGCGAAAGCCAACCAAAACAAGAAAACAGAGATTGCTTCGATTGCCTCTCCTCTGGATCAGCGGTTTAAATTTGAAAGCTTCGTGGTTGGGAAATCAAATGCCTTGGCACACGCTGCCGCGCGTCGCGTCGTTGAATCAGCTGCTGTGCCTTTTAATCCGCTGTTTCTATA
>CAYGQP010000275.1:0-2883 GCA_964352115.1 uncultured Micavibrio sp.
TCCTCTTGCACCATGGGCGCAGCCGGAGCCGCAGTAGGCTCTGGGGGTTGAACCGGAGACTGAGGATTTTGCTGCGCAGCGGGGGGCTGAGGTGCGTCGATAGGTGCTGATTGCGTTTGTGGCGTTTGATGCGGGTCAGGCGTCATTGGCGGAGGGGGCGGTGCAGTGTCATCAGGAACGGGCGCAGGGACGTCTTGGTCACCGGGAAGGCCGTCCGGTGGCAACGAAGGCGCTATCCCTGAAAATTTCTGCAACACGCGATCAGAGTAAAAGAGTTTCGCAACATCCGCGCCAACCGTTTGGATGACGTTTCTGATAAAATCAGCCTGAACCTGTCCGTTTTTCAAGCTGCCTGTTTCGAGGCCCTGAAGTATATCCAGAAGGCCCAATCTGCGGTTCTCGGCATCGACCTCAAGCGCAGCGCGTCTTTTACGCTCGTCCATATCGCTGACGCCTTCGCGGTCAAATCTAATCAACTCATCCCCGAACAGGTATTTTGCCGCGTCCGGCCATTCCTGCTCAAAACGAATGCGACCACTGGTATTGCTGGGAATATACAGGAGATCCAAATCCTCCATAAACCCCTCATACGTATCAGACGTTAGCTTGTAATCATCGTCCTGCAGCGGCAGTTGGTGATGTTCCGGATTCTCTGGAGGTGGCGTGTCACTCATATTCTTATCATAAGGTATTTCTTCTATAAGCTCCAATAAGATAGGAGCTTTGGGCCTGTAAAGGCAAGGCATGATAAAATTTTATCAAAAGGAATAGAGTTTTATTACGGTGCGCCCGCGCCCGATAAAGGAGCCACCGGTGAAGCATTTTGATCGGGCACTCGTGTTTCAGGGCCCGGCTCATCCAGTGTTCTATTAATTTCGGGCGCTTGCAGTTCTTGGCTAATACCCTGACTTTTCATTTCGGCGCTCAATAATTCTATTGAGTTGTAGGCCCCATAACGGTTGATAATATCATTTAATGTGCTGCGATCGGGGGCATCTGCCGCCAATTCATCTGTGATATCCAGGCCCCATAGCGGGTTGGCCTCTCGCGCGGCGATGTCTATATCCGCAACACGGCCTTGAAGGTAATCAACATAAACGCGTCCGCCACTTTCATAGAACTGAGGGACGGCGGCAAAATCACCAATATACTGGCTTATCGCTTGCGTATCACCGGCGCGAACTTTTCCTAATAAATGCTGTTGTTCCTCATCAGCATCCCACTCTTCGCGCTCTTCTGGTGTTAATCCCGCGTATCGTATTTCCATTGCCCTCTGGATTGCCTCAAACCCGTTTGTACGTGATGAATGATCGAATTCCTCCTCCGCAGGGGCTTCCGGGCCTTTTGGCGCAGGTTCCCCAATGATATCGCCCAGTGATTTACGTGCATCAAAGGCCCGCATGAGCGTATCGGAAGTTGTGTTTCCATCAATCAATGAATGGTTATCAAACAACATTGAAAAAATGCGTGAGTAATGTTCGCTGCTCTCTGTCATAAACGCATGCGCATCATGATTTTGATCACTTGTCCGTTCGTAGGTGAACATGGGATCGTCTCTGTCAATTTTTTGAATCGTAAACCAATTGGATTCATCCTCCAGAAACGCCACATACGTCTCGCCGTTATCATCCGTGAAAAACATAGGACGATGAAGATGATAAGGCTCACCTGCGTTTTGTGCTTTATACGCATCGAGAACCTCATTCAAAAGCGCATTGCGCTGTTCGTCTGTCGCATTTGCGTAATCAATACCGCCATAGGCGATCTGCAAATCCTGCATAGATGGGTCGTGGGCTGGATCACGGTTTTGAACCACCGTAATATCACCATGGGCTAAAGATAACTGAGTCATGGAGGCGTTGAATGTCGTGACATACAAGGTAGAGGCATCAAGTAAAGCGGCATCATATCCCTGGTCGCCCGGCTTGATACGAATAATATTTCCCTGTTCATCGCGCTGGGGATTGCCTTGTTCGTCTTTAAGCGTAAGCCTGTCCATTGCAGCCCGAAAAGCACCTTCAAGAGCTTCACCATAGCCTTGGACCAATTGAGGGTTAATCGGAAGTTTGCCCAGTGCCTCTACAGCCTGTGCCATTGTCGCCCTGACATCATCAATGCTTTGAACTTTGCCGTCAGCATCAGGTGTAAATGCATTTATGAAGTTTTGCTGCATACGCTGATCAGGCGTGAGGTTAGGGTCTTGCTTAACCTTCATCTCATCGGGCAGGTAATCATTCACATCAATGCCAAAGCGCCCCAAAATATCACTCAGGAACGGCATGACCGAAGGTAAAACTTCCTCCAGCAGGAAATTCATAATCCCGGCCATCACATCCTGCTGCAGATTCGAAAGCATAGCCGTCCATTCCCCAAATTGCCCAGGGGCCTGTTCTCCTGCGGGAGGTCTTTGGCCAGCCCCAGGGGCCGGGCCATTAGGCAATAATTGGTTTGCATACAAAATATTCAAACTATCAATCAAGCCTTTTGATCCACCAACCCCATTGAGTGCACCATCGACAGCTCCTTTATATGGGCTGGCCTCGAGAGCTTGAAGAATGGCCACGCCTCCCACAGGCGTATATGTTGTCATATTGACGCCAAGCTTTTGCGCAATTTGGGGAATAAACGTGCTGCTGGCGGCTGCTTTTAATTGATCGTCCATTAGCCCATCAGCGGCTGCCAATGGTGGCGCAGAAATGTTCAACATTCCAGCAAGCGGCAACAATGCTGCTATGCCAGATTCTACGTTCGTAATTGCTCGTGTAATTTCAGGACTTACTCGTGCTGGATCTGCTGGATCTGCTGGTGGCGGATCTGCTGGATCTGCTGGTGCCGGATCTACTGGTGGCGGATCTGCTGGTGCCGGATCTACTGGTGCTGGAT
>CAYGQP010000276.1:0-303 GCA_964352115.1 uncultured Micavibrio sp.
GGTACAGATTCCCATACGACAATGATTAACGGGCTTTCAGTTCTTGGATGGGGTGTTGGCGGGATTGAGGCCGAGGCCGCGATGCTGGGCCAGCCGATTTCTATGCTGATTCCCGAGGTCGTGGGCTTTAAGCTGACCGGTTCGATGAAAGAAGGCACAACCGCGACGGATCTTGTGCTGCGCGTGGTTGAGATGCTGCGTGAGTTGGGTGTGGTTGGCAAATTTGTGGAATTCTACGGCCCCGGTCTGGATAATTTGACATTGGCGGACCAGGCAACGATTGCGAATATGGCGCCGGAATAT
>CAYGQP010000276.1:313-2874 GCA_964352115.1 uncultured Micavibrio sp.
TATGGCGCGACATGCGGGTTTTTCCCCATTGATCAGGAAACATTGAATTACCTGCGCTTCACGGGCCGTGATGAGCACCGCGTGAAGCTGGTTGAGGCCTATGCGAAGGAGCAGGGCATGTGGCGCGACTCCAACACGCCAGACCCTGTGTTTACGAAAACGCTGGAGCTTGATCTGGATGACGTGGTTCCGGCGATCGCCGGGCCGAAACGTCCTCAGGACCGAATTGCCCTGACGGATGCCGCGTCGGCTTTCAAAACAATGCTTGGTACAACGCAGAATGCTGCGGTGAATGGCCAGTTAAACGAAGGTGGTCAGATTGCCGATTATGAAGCTGATGCCGTTAATCAATATGGCGCGGTTCAGGTTGAGGGTGAGAATTACAAGCTGGGTAATGGTGATGTCGTGATTGCGGCGATTACCAGTTGCACGAATACCTCTAACCCCTCCGTTATGGTGGCGGCTGGTCTTGTGGCCAAGAAAGCCAGGGAAAAAGGGTTAACCGTGAAGCCATGGGTGAAAACCTCGCTCGCGCCGGGATCACAAGTTGTGACGGATTATCTGGAAAAAGCCGGGCTGCAGGATGATCTGGATGCGCTGGGCTTTAACCTTGTTGGCTATGGCTGTACCACATGTATCGGGAATTCCGGGCCGCTGGCCGGGCCAATTGGCGCGGCGATTGAATCCGGTGATCTCAATGTGTGCGGCGTGTTGTCCGGAAACCGTAATTTTGAAGGGCGGATTAGCCCGCATGTGCAATCGAATTATCTGGCCTCACCGCCACTGGTTGTGGCTTATGCGATTGCCGGGAACATGCAGGTTGATCTGTATAATGACCCGCTGGGGCAGGATCAGGACGGTAATGACGTGTTCCTGAAGGACATATGGCCGAGCAACGCCGAAACCCGCGAGGTGATGCAGGCGGCGCTGACATCACAGATGTTTACATCGCGCTACGCTGACGTGTTTAAGGGGACCAGCGAATGGCAGGCCATTGGCACAGCCGCGGCCAGTGAGACGTATGATTGGCAGGATAGCTCGACCTATATTCAAAACCCGCCGTTTTTTGAGGGTATGCAAAAGGAAGCGGGCAGTGTTGAGAATGTCACTGGCGCGCGGGCCCTTGCTATTCTTGGCGATAGTGTGACAACGGATCACATTTCACCGGCAGGGGCGTTTAAATCGGATCATCCGGCCGGAAAATATCTGGTTGAGCACGGTGTGCAGCCCAAGGATTTCAACTCTTATGGTTCAAGGCGCGGCAATGACCGTGTGATGACGCGCGGCACATTTGCCAATATTCGTATCAAAAATGAAATGGTGCCGGGTGTGGAGGGTGGATTTACTGTTCATGTGCCTTCGGGAAAGCAAATGAGCATTTATGATGCCGCGATGAAGTACAAGGAAGACAATACGCCGTTGATCGTTGTTGGCGGTAAGGAATACGGCACGGGGTCGTCCCGTGATTGGGCCGCGAAGGGCACGAATTTGCTCGGCGTTAAGGCTGTGATTGCGGAGAGCTTTGAGCGTATTCACCGGTCAAACCTGATTGGGATGGGCGTGTTGCCTTTGCAATTCAAGGATGGCCAGAACCGCGAAACATTCAAGATTACGGGCAAGGAAACCTTTGATCTCACCGGGCTGGACGGTGATTTAAGCCCTGGTCAGGATGTGACGCTGAACATCACGCGTCAGGATGGCTCAACCGAGCAGGCGACCTTGCTTTGCCGTGTAGATACGCTGGATGAGATGGATTATTATCGTAACGGTGGAATTTTACACTATGTCTTGAGATCCATGGCGAAGGCGGCCTAAGCGGTCTAAGGGCTAGGTTCGCCTTGTCCTTCCGCTGCCGGGGCAGGATTAATTGGTTTTGCTAAATCAGAGGTATCTACAGATGAATCTGGTCTTGGCGGAGCATTTTCAGCACTAGAATGTCCTGTTTTCTCCAAATTAGGAGTTTTCGCAGGGTCTGGCCAAATTAAGGGTATGACGTCTTCGGGGGCGGGCAATTGATCGGAGATATTCGGCGTGGGTTTGTATTCGTTCGCCGAATTAAACAATGTTCTTGCAGCTTTCTTATACAAATTTCTTATTTTTGTTATTTCCAGTAGCGCCGCAATTGTATTGTCTGTGTGTGTTTTAACGTATGCTTTGTTTTCGGACCAATTTGTTCCCTCTGGTGCTTCATTGCTGCCGTCTTTTGTTGCTGGGTATTTTTTGTCCGCCATGTGAAATGACAGTGCGTGCGCCAAAATTATATTTAATTTGTTTAAATCGAAACGTGCTTCATCAAAGGCTTCGGTTGTCGTTTTTTTTGCTGAGGCTTCGTTTCTATGTGTATTTAATTTGGCGGGTATTCTTAAATTTGCGAGTGTCGCTAAACTTTCTTCTGAGGAAATGCCTGCTATTTGACCAAGCTGAATAAGAAGTTCGATTTCAAGCCAGTACCTGGAAAGTAGACACCGAAGATACTTAGGTTGACTGGCAAATTGACAAACTCTGGACCATCTTCATCAGCCGTAATAAAGAATGATGGCCAAACAGGGTTATTGAAAGTA
>CAYGQP010000277.1:0-1342 GCA_964352115.1 uncultured Micavibrio sp.
TCAAAGTTTCTATCCCTGCCCGGTAACCCTGAAAAGGGCGGCGTAGCCTTGGATGAATTCTGGCGCAGGCAAAAGCTGTACATGAATGCTGAAATCGAGGCTGGATACGACATGATGCAATTCATCCGGTTCGGCAAAAACCGTTTCAACAAGCCCCATTTTCTGCACGATACAGCCGGAAGCCTTTGCGAGCTCGACAAACCCGATTTAATCCAGACGTTCTCTCAGCTGTCGCTGTTACTTTACATCCAAACAACAAGTGAGGATGAAGAAGAGCTTTTTGAACGCTCCATCAAAACACCCAAGCCATTTTTGTTTCATCCCGAGTTTTTCACAGAGAACTTAGAACTCTACATGAAGGAAAAGAATCTGGATTACGTGGCGCTCATTGATCCTGATGATTTTTATCACTGGGTATTCCCGAAGCTGTTTTATTCACGCATTCCGAAATACGAAAAAATTGCTGCGGATTATGGGTACACCATCACAACGGCCGATCTGAAACAGGTCACGGGCGAAGATGATTTCGTAGAGCTGATCTGCGAGGCTATGAACCGCAAACATAAATCCCGTAAAAATAAGGGAGCCTAGCGATGCCGGTTATTTCCCGCCTGAACCTTCCAACATATGACCGCCTGGCGCACGATGGCTATGACATCATGGACAAAAGCCGAGCAGAGCATCAGGATATCCGCGAAATCCACATCGGTGTGCTCAACATGATGCAGGACGCCGCCCTTGAGGCCACAGAGCGCCAATTCACTCGTCTGCTTAGCTATAGCTCCCGTGTAATGCAAATCTATGTGCATTTTTTCAATATTGACGGCATCGAGCGCAGCAAAGATGCGAAAGCCCATATCGATCAATATTACGAGGACTTTGAAACTCTGAAAAAAGAAGGGCTGGACGGGCTTATTATCACCGGCACAAACCTGAGCAATACCGACATCACCAAGGCACCATTTTGGCCACATTTCTGTGAGGTGGTTGATTGGGCAAAGGACAACGTCGCCTCAACGCTCTGTGCCTGCCTGGCCACGCACGCGGTCGCAAAACATCTCTATGGCATTGACCGCAAACCACTGGGCGAAAAGCTCTGGGGTGTTTTCCCGCACAGGGCCGAAGATCGTGACCACCCTCTTATGCTGGGCATGAACACCGTATTTAATGTGGTCCATTCCCGTCATAACGATATCAGCCGCGAAGAGTTTGAGCGCGCCGGGGCGCATGTTCTTGTCGACAGCGAAGCCGCAGGCGTTCACATGGCCACCAGCGCAGATGGCTTTCGTTTTGTCATGCTTCAGGGGCACCCGGAATACGACACGCAAAGCCTGCTGAAGGA
>CAYGQP010000277.1:1352-2873 GCA_964352115.1 uncultured Micavibrio sp.
ACATAAACGGTGAGCGCGCTGACTATCCCCCCTTTCCCGATCGCTATTTGGGGCCGCAATGCCAGGCCATCCTGAAAGAATATCAAAAACGCATCATCGATGACCCAAATTTGCCCTTCCCGGAAGACATCATCGCCGAGCGCCTTCATGATACATGGCGAGATACGGCAAAATCCCTCATGAATAACTGGATCGGCAACATTTACCAAACCACCAACTTAGAGCGCACAAAACAATATATGGATGGCGTCGATCCCAATCGCCCCCTTGCTGCCAGGCAAAAACCATAAATATTCAGCGAATTCAGAACAGTAACCCAAAAACACGACATGAACTAAATCTCGCATAAACGCAGTTGATCTATAGTTCATGCCAAATTGAATAAAAAATTAACTTCTTTTTTGGTTGCGCCACACGCCCGCACAGAAAAAAATATTATATTTTTCAGAACTATAGAAGAAATACTGGCTTTTAATTCCGGCAAAATGCGTCCCAAATTTAAATCAAATTTTAACCACCTTCGCGTTACCATAAGTATATAACTTAGGAATAAAGGTTTTCGCAGATGAATGCACCAGATCAAAATTTGTCAAACAATGTGACAGCGATTATCGAGGCTATTTCTAATGCCGAAAATTCTGAAGTCTTGTTCGCTGAAGTGACTCCAGAAAATGTGATCGATATCAACGAAGTCATTGAGCTGCCCACCGAAGAGACTGCAACGAACGAAGACACAGAAGAAGACATTGAGGAAATCAAATTTGTTATAGAGCACACAGACGTCCTCTATGAAAATGCTTTAGATAGCGAGGATATTGTTGTCAGCGAAGCAAATTTCAATATGAGTTCAAATATGTTTTCCATAGAAATTCAAGAACTTGATGTAATTGTCGAAGATTCCAGCAACACTGGATACCGATTCAACAAAAACAGCTCTGACTTTTTCTCGGTCATACTGCAAGAACATGGCAGCAATGATCCTAGGCAAGCGCCAAGTGATGATGATAACAATTACAACACTGAAGACTTAGACGATATTGTAATATCCATGACAACCAAAATAGGCTACGACGGAATTCTAATTTTGGAAAATGATGAGCTCGAAGGACTTAACGCAGGATCAGACATCAGCGGCATAGTCGCTCAAGGACATGAAGCAGAGGCGGAAGGCGGAGCCCCAGCAAAAGCCGATGGAGGTGTTGGCGCTGTAAAACTAGACGCAGATGCTGGCCTTGGGGTCGATGCTCTTAAACAACTTGATGGTGATGGCGGCGCAGCAGCAGCCATTCTCTAAAATTAGCAACACATCGCAAAAACCAATCAAACACGACACACGTCGTGTTTTTTTTATAGCGCCCCCTTAAAACATCAAAGTACATAAAATTTTATACAAATACTAACAAAGTAAAAACACCCCATTACTTAAAAAGCAAACTATAATTAAATAGTTTTTTACATCCCTTGTCAATCATGAGCTCAAATGAACAAAGAAAAAAGACAAACGCGCAAATAGCCAGATCG
>CAYGQP010000278.1:0-2852 GCA_964352115.1 uncultured Micavibrio sp.
TCTATCGGCTATGCTATTGGAAAAGCGTCACTTTCGAGTGGCGCTTTTTCTTTTGTGCATATGACAAAAGTTTTACAAATTGGATTTTTCATCCGCTTCCAGCCATGAACAGGCATTAGGCATGCATGCTACTTAAGTTGCCTTTTTGCGGTAATTTGTTGCGGACAGACCCGTAACAGATAAAAACTCCCGATTGAACGTTGATTTTGTCTGGAAGCCGGCGGCAAACATTATTTCGGTTACGGGCATATCTGTACTGTCAAGGAGAGAGCAAGCCTCTTTCACCCGGAACTGATTGACGAATTGAGAAAAATTCTGATTTTTTACTCGATTGACCGAGTTTGATACTGCACGCGCCGGTATATTTAACTGACGGGCAATTCGGGTAATGTTGATGTTTGGATCAAGGTACGGTTTTTTATTTAGCATCAGGTCTTCAAGCTGCTTAAACGTCCCTTGCTCTTCTTCGGATGCGGCGATGTGATCGGTCGTTAAGGACCGGCTGAATCGCTTTATCACAACAGGGATAGGAAACTCCGAAGGCACAATTAGCATGGCTGCGGAAATCATGATGAGCAGAATGCTTCCCAGTATCACGACTTCTTGCGTGAATTTTGCATCCCAATATTTGAAATTGAGGAAGATCATCATATCAAAGATCATGATGATGATGATGAGACACAGGGTTGCGATCCGGGCTGTAACCAGCGCCTGGACATCATCTGTGCCGAAGCGCTCAAAGGTATCTGGTCCTTCCTTTATCTCGCTCAATATAAGGGCGCCATAAATCATGAAACTCGCCCAGATAATACTGTCTATAGGGACTGGAATATTAATATCCAGCCACAGGACAACCGCGGCAGCAGAAGCCGGAAGTAAGTGAAAAATATTTGATTTGGCTATCTGATCGGTGCCTGATCCACGCAGGCTCCTAAAAGCCAGGTAAGCAACTGGACAAATAAGCATCGCCAGTACGGGCTGGATCAGCGCAACGAAGCCCAAGCCATATTCAAACCTGAAGCCGGTCAATATGGCCTGCACCCCCAGCAACGCGAAGAACAGACTAATGAGACCGTTCGGCCAACCGACCTTTCGGGTTACAAGCATCACACGGACAGCAACAATCCCTGCCAGTAGAGAGGCCGCGAAGGGAAGTGGGACGGTCGTGATCAACATATAGCCGTTTGATCCGATTACAAAAATTTCCTCAACACTCTTTGACAGCCAAATGCTCACACAAGTCAATGTTCTGAGCAGATCCAACTGACGAAATCATGTTTTCGGGCGTCTCAAATCGCGATCTCGGTCGCCGTCGGCGCAGGTGCAGCCCTAAATGCGTTCAACGCAGTCCAACTGAAATGGTTCTGGACATTGTGAACAGGCGCAAAGGAACATCTGCATGAACAACTTCGGTCGACGGTCAATTACATTCACGTCAGCCATGCTTACGCTGATTATTTTTGCTGCATTTACGGGCAACGTTAAAGCAGGAGACCAGGGCGCATTATTTGGTGATGAAATGGTTCAAAGATACGTCAACACGGCGAGTGCGATCATTTATGTGCCAAACTTGACCCGAGGCTCGCTACTACAGTTGAGGGGAGCTTATGGGAGCGCATATTTTACCCGAAAGGCCTTGGACAACTCTTGGTGCGACGCAGCCCCTTTGCGCATTCTTTTCGGGGATTTTGATGGAATGTCCTCTGGCATATCACGGACGGGATCGGTTGTATTGATGGTCATGAATCCCGCTATCGCGGACAAATTGGCTCAGGGCAATGACATTGTCGGGGACGATGTGACGCTGGTCGACATCAACAAGATTTCAGCACACAGCCTTGAGGGGGTAGATATTGTTGTCGCCGGTGCGGCGTCAGCAAACAGCGGGATGATTTTGAACCCAGGGCGAAGCATTTTAAACGATATATTTGGCGCCTCCTCGGCGGATAATTCGTGCGGCCATGTGAGCGCTGTTGTGGCACTCGCCGCATCTGCAACACAGAACTAACGGATGAAGCTTCGACTTGCCGGCGCTCAACTGGAAAGAGAATGCAGGAGCGTGACCAAGATGATCCGTTCCGCGCGTTCCTGTTCATTCGGCTGCCGAACGTAGATGTATACCCCGACAATCAGACATACGTACGGACACGAAAGACAATCAAAACAATGATTAGAAAATATCAAACCGAAGATGCTGCCGCCCTTGTCTTGATTTGGCGAAATGCGAACGCGATCGCACATTCGTTTCTTTCAGACGGCTTTGTAGAAAAAGTCGCTCAAGACATGCGCAATATCTACCTGCCAAATGCGGAGACGTGGGTTCTGGAAGACGGCGAAAAGCCGATTGGGTTCATTGCGCTCATCGGCGATGAAATTGGCGGGCTGTTTCTTGAGCCTTCAATGCACGGACGCGGATTTGGCAAAGCCCTAACTGACCATGCGGTTGCGCTCCACGGTCCTTTGCGTGTTGAGGTCTTCGCGAAGAATGTGATAGGGCGTCGTTTCTACGACCGTTACGGCTTCGTTGAGAATGGGCGTTATGTTCATGAGGACTCGGGCGAAGAGACCATCAAAATGGCAATGCCAACTGCCTAACAATCAAAATGGATTGGCCTCTGAATGGTGCATTCATTCTTGAGACACGTCCGTTGTCTGCTTCGGGCCATTTACCGACTTGAGCCTGATCGGCAAAACATGTCCTCCATAAGGTACAGGCATCTGCGGAAGAGGGTGAGTCAGATTGAGTTGATACGCTGGCGACTAAAGCAAAAGGTTCTCAGCAAGAACCTTGGAAATGTATTCATGCGTTGAATTCGCATCATGTATCAATGTGATATCAACGTACGAATTAG
>CAYGQP010000279.1:0-2845 GCA_964352115.1 uncultured Micavibrio sp.
GAAAAAAGTTGAAGATGCAAAACCTGAAGCCCCAAGCGTCACTTCAGATTCAGCAATTAGACTAACGGGTTAAACAAACCCGCGCGCAATCCATTCTTCTTCCATACGCTCAAGCTCAGCGCCCAGCTCCGGGCCGGGCTTGTGGCCTTGAGCAATCAAATCCTCTCCTGAAACCGGAAAGTTTGGAATCTGCCAATTTTGAATGATCTCAAGACCCGCCGATGCGTCCTTGTTGTTTATACGGTCCTGTGCCAATTCAATCATCATCGCCTGCGCACTCGGCACACGCCCAAATTTATAAACCGCCACGCGTACATCATGTTCAGCCGATAAATCCGGCAACGCCAACACATCACAGATCGCCTGCATATCCCTCCTGAAGATTTTGGGAATCAAAAGAAATTCCTCTAGCCCGGTAACATGATCCAAATCCAGACCAATCAACACCAGCAATCGCGACGACGTAAAGCCCAAACCAAAGCGTTTTTGGAACGTACAAACATCACGCATAAAATCGCTTTTATATCCATACTTATTAAATGATTTCAATATATTATGAGAAAACATTAAATCTAAAACTTCGTGAGGCGAATCACTTGATATTATCTTAAAGAACTCTTGCGTAATCCGTTCTTTTGAAAGAGTTTTTATCTTTCCTGCGCCAACCTCGCAAGCTTTTAGAGCATCATGATCAGGTTCGCCCTTTCCGTATAACGCATGAAACCGAAAAAATCGGAGAATGCGAAGATAATCTTCAACGATTCTTTGTGATGCATCACCGACAAAAATGACCCGTCTTTGCGTCAGGTCTCGAACGCCATCTCCTGTCGGATCAAAAACCTGCCCATCCTGATCGGCAAGCAGCGTGTTCATCGTAAAATCCCGCCGTTGCGCATCCTCCGACCAATCGGTTGTAAAGGCAACAACCGCGCGCCGCCCATCCGTCTCCACATCCTTGCGCAGTGTTGTAATCTCAAAACGCTGATCACCAATAACGGCCGTTACCGTGCCATACTCAATCCCGGTGGGGATTGCTTTTATGCCAGCCGCCTCCAGCCGGGCCATCACCTCATCCGGCTCATGAACCGTAGCAATATCAACATCCTCAACCTCAACGCCCAAGAGCGCGTTGCGAACACAACCACCAACAAACAGCGCCTCTGGCTCCGATACGTCATCCGTGCGCAGGGCGTCCATCACCGCCGATACCTCTGCGGTGCTCATCCATGTCTGAATCTCAATTGTTTTTACCGGTTTCAAATATCTCCTCCCTTTAAACACCCTCACCCAGCGCATGGTCAATGCCGCGACTATGAAGGACAACGCCGAATTCCTCTATCAAATTATAATACACCGAACGCCCCAAACGCGCATACAAGCCGCCGCGCACCTCGACATAAGGCAGCGCTTGCCCAAGTTTTTTACACGGCCTTATCTCCATGGGATGATCCGGCCCCAGTTTAATGCACTCTCCCATATTGGTCATCAGATCCACCTCACCATCACGCACGTCATAATCCACAACAACATAAGGCACATCTTCAACCTCAACCGGATATTTCTCATGCGGTGTCTGGAGCCAGTAATTCCCATCCTCATCGACCTTAAGCGCGCGATCAGAGAAGAGCTTCGCAAGAGCCGCACGCTCAATACGCGCGCCATCATGAAACCAAGTTCCGTCAAAAACGATCTTAAAATCTGGTGTTTCGCTCATATCTACTCTTTTCATACGCCCAAATAAGGCTAGTATGATTATGGACCGTATTCTATACAATCTAAAACTCTACAGGAAGGATTTAGCCCTGTGACAACCTCTCCCTCTTCAGACCAAGCGCTTCAGTCATTCGCCAGTGCCCATCAAAAACTGAATGCCGCACGCCAGGAAATCTCAAAGATCATTTATGGGCAAGATCAAATCATTGATCAAACCCTGACCACGCTTATCTCTGGAGGGCATTTGCTGTTGATCGGTGTCCCTGGCCTCGCTAAAACACTTTTGGTTGAAACAGCGGCAAAAGTTTTAGGCCTGCAATCGAACCGAATTCAATGCACCCCCGATCTCATGCCCGCCGATGTGCTAGGCTCAGAGGTGCTGGAGGAAAACGACAAAGGCCAGCGAAGCTTCCGATTCATTCCAGGGCCAGTCTTCACGCAGTTTCTCATGGCTGATGAGATCAACCGCGCCAGCCCACGCACACAATCGGCTCTGCTTCAGGCCATGCAGGAACATGAAGTCTCCATTAGCGGCAAAAATCATCCATTACCCTCACCGTTTCACGTTCTGGCGACGCAAAACCCATTGGAACAGGAGGGCACATATCCGCTGCCCGAAGCGCAGCTTGACCGTTTCCTGATGCAGGTTGATGTCGATTACCCGACGTTAGAAACCGAGCGCGAAATCATCATGGCAACAACAACAAACCGTGATCAAAAAGTTCAGGCCGTAATAAATGATCAGGATCTTCTGGGCATTCAGCATTTTGTGCGCGATATGCCGATTGGCGAAAACGTCGTCGAAGCCATTCTAAAAATCGTACGCCGCGCAAGGCCCGGCCCCGATGCACCGCAAATCGTGAATGACTATGTTGTTTGGGCACCCGGCCCGCGTGGGTCACAAGGTCTGATGCTCGTCGCCCGCGCCAAGGCGCTGCTTGATGGCCGTGAAGCCCCATCCATTGATGATGTTATTGCCCTCGCTGAGCCTGTCCTGAAACACCGCATGGCGCTGAATTACAAGGCCCGCGCGGATCAGGTTCACATCCGTGATGTCATCGAAGCACTGGCCAAAGATATATAACCCATGAGGCTCTGTTTAAGTCGGTTCGCTGTTTCTGCCAGCGAGGCG
>CAYGQP010000280.1:0-2821 GCA_964352115.1 uncultured Micavibrio sp.
GTGAGCACCAGTGCGGCTAATAAAACGAAATAAATGGACACAATATGCGATCGGCCTTGTTTTGGGGCTATTTGTGCTTGGGTTACTCCCCTCAAATGAAGATATGAAGCCGCAGCAGGCTTATGCGGCTTGTGGGTGTACGGGATGTGTTCCGGGTGATGTTCCCGCTGCGAAGATTATTTTGATGCTCGCGCATGCGGCCAACAAGGCGGCCTATGCGGTTTATCTGGCGGGTCAGATGTCCCAGCATCGCAGCTGGTTGACGGGTACGTTTTTTGAGCAAGAAGTTGCCCCCGCCCTAAAGCTGTTTACCGAACAGATGTCTGTTGTAGCAATGCAGCAAGCCCTGATTGTGGGCACGTTTTTCGATGCTAAACATCAGTTAGAGACACAGAGAGTTTTTCAGGAATTAGAAGTTCAGGCGCACAAGGATTATCAGCCAAGCGAGGATTTTTGCTGGTTTGGAACAAATGTGCGGTCAATGGCGGCCAGTGAACAGCGTGGGCGCTATAATGCGTTAGCCCTTAGCCAGCAACAGATGTCACGCCATCTGGGCACGGCAAATACGGCCGGTGCGGGATCAGCAGGGTATGATCAATCGACAAGATGGGCGGCGTTTACGACTAAATATTGTGATCCGCAAGATAATAACTGGTTTGCAGAAGAGGGTGATAAAACCGGGCTTGTGCTCGCCTGCGGTGAAACTGGCGGAGGAACAACGAAGCGCATAAATGCCGATATTGATTATACGCGCATGATTGATGCGCCGCGTACGCTTGATGTTTCTTATTCCAACTTTCCTGATTCAGGCACGTTGGTTCAGCCATCCAAAGATGCCGAGGATATTTTTGCGCTCTCCAAAAACCTTTACGGGCACAAAACACTCTCTCGCGCAGCGACTAGATCTCTTCTCGCTAACCAGGATGCTCAGAATTTGTATCTAGCCTTGCGCTCTGTTGCCGCGAAGCGCAGCGTTGCAGAAAACTCTTTTAATGCGATTGTTGGTTTAAAATCCGAAGGTAGTTCAGATCGAAATGGAAACGAGCCGCAGACCCGGGAATTTCTCGCGTCTGTTATGAAGGAGCTTGGTGTTCCGGATGCGGAAGTTTTTAGTATTATCGGTGAGCGCCCCAGTTATTACGCGCAGCTTGAGATTTTGGCGAAGAAGATTTATCAAAACCCTGACTTTTTTGCGAATTTGTACGACAAGCCCGCCAATATTCAGCGTAAGGGCGTTGCCTTGAAAGCGATTGAGCTCATGCTTGATCGTGCGATCTATGAAAGCCAAATTCGTCAGGAAATGTCGATGTCCGTTCTGTTGTCCTCACGGTTGCGTCCAGACTTTAAGCGTGTAACGCGCGATCTTGGTAATGTGGAGGCGGATTAGGATGATGAAAGAATGTCAAAGCCAGCCCGGTCGATTGGCTCAGCCTATTGTTAGGATCGTGCCTCTTCTGATTCTTTTGTTTGCCTTTGCTTTTGTTGTGCCGCCCAAGCCCGCTCATGCCTGTACGCCCTGTGTTAGCGGCGCTAGTGATATTGCAGGTAATGAGTGGCCAAAAACATATCGGTTTTTAACAGAGCGCCTTACAACCGAATTAACGGCGCATCGCGTCTGGATCGTGAGTGTGTTATGGGAAGACAATATTTTACCGGCGATGATGTTGATGGCTGATCAATTGACGGCTGTTGCGTTTCAGCAAACACAGATTTTTGGCACGTTTTTTGATGCGAAACATCAATTGGAAACTCAGCAATCTCTTCAAAAAATTGCCGCAAGGGCGCATAAGGATTACCATCCGAGCACAGGTATGTGTGAATTTGGATCCGGCGTTAAATCTCTTGCGGCCTCTGAGCGGCGCTCTGAATTTAATGCGATTGTTCTTAGCCAACGTTCACAGGATCGCACGCTTGGAAATGCCAATACATCAGCGGCGACGGGACCTTCACTGGATCAGGACAGCCGTATAAGACAGTTTCGTAATACATTTTGTAATGTTCGCGATAATAATAACGGGTTGACGTTGATGTGTGACCATGACCAGGATTCACCGACATACGCAGGATTAAAAGGCGCGGTTGATAAGTCGCGCGTGAATAAGGATATCGATTTTGTCCGTACGATCGGGATGCCGCTGACGTTAAATGTTGATTTGACCTCTACCGAAAATGCTAATGATCCAAATTTAGCAAGTGGTTTGCCAACGCAGCACGAAGAAGAGGTTTTTGCCCTGGCCAGCAATCTTTATGGCCATGATGTTTTCCCGAGGCCAACAACAGGCTTGAGGCCATCAGATATAGAGAGCATCACGTTAATGCAGGGTTTTTATCTTGATGCGCGTTCCGTGATGGCAAAGCGAAGTGTTGCAGAGAATTCATTTAATGCCCTTGTCGCCCTGAAATCTGAGGGTGTGCCTGAATCAAAGGATTATTTGAAGGCTGTTCTTAAGGAGCTGGGCGTTGGCGGCCAAGATGGTGGAGTTCAGACAGATATTGATCTGATGCTTGGTAATAACCCCAGCTATCATGCGCAGATGGAAGTTCTGACGAAGAAAATTTACCAGAATCCTGATTTTTACACGAATTTGTATGATAAGCCCGCAAATGTGAGCAGAAAACAGGTTGCGCTTCAGGCGATAGGTTTGATGCAAAAATTTGATCTCTTTAAAAGCTATTTACGCAACGAAGCCTCCTTGTCGGTGCTGCTGGAGCTTGCCGTTTCTGATATTCAGGAAGATGTTGAAAGTGAGATGGGAAATCTTACAGGCTTTGGTGAAACGGCTAAAGAGTAACGTAAGGTTAATATGAAATCACGCCATGT
>CAYGQP010000281.1:0-2804 GCA_964352115.1 uncultured Micavibrio sp.
GCGCTTCGTTTACACCGAAGATGTCGGCAGTTCGACCCTGTCATCGCCCACCATTTTTTACTGTGTAGAGATATAAAAATGTCCATAATTACCGCAAAAGACAGTCATGGAAATCCCGTTCACTTAGGTGGTCAGGTGAATCAAACGTTTAGCATCACATTAAATGGAGTTCCTCTAACGGCTACAGTGGATGGTGATGAGATTACAATCCATGACCAATTAAACACGAACTTGGACGAGCCCGCCCCTCCTGAGGCTTCATAAACCCTTTGAATTCTTAAACCGTTTTGGTCTATAAACGGCCATGGTCAAAATTTCTCAAAATCCGCGCCACAAAACGCAAAGTGTGAAAGTCCGTAACGTGACAATCGGCGGCGATGCGCCTGTGGTTGTTCAGTCGATGACGAACACGGATACGGCTGATGTTGAGAAAACATTTCAGCAAGTGAAGCAACTGTTCATAGCGGGCTCAGAGATTGTGCGCATCACCGTGAATAATGAGGACGCGGCGGAGGGCACGATCGCTTTACGCAACCGATTGGAAAAAGAGGGGTTGGATGTGCCCTTGGCCGGGTGTTTTCATTATAATGGTCATAAGCTTTTGAGTGAATACCCTGATCTTTGTAAGGCGCTGGACAAATATCGTATTAATCCCGGGAACGTAGGCTTTGGTCAAAAACGTGATGCCCAGTTTGAAATCATGGTCGAGAAGGCGATTGAGTATAACAAGGCTATCCGCATCGGTGTGAATTGGGGCAGTATTGATGGAGATCTGGCGACAAAGCTCATGGATGAAAATGCCGAGCGTGCGGAACCATGGAGCGCCGATGAAGTTATGCGCGAAACGCTCGTTCAGTCCGCTATGATCAGTGCAGAAAAAGCGGAGAAAATTGGCCTGCGTAAGAATCAAATGGTGCTTTCGGCCAAAGTTTCCCGCGTGCAGGATTTAATCGCTGTGTATCGGGAGTTGGCAAAACGCTCTGACTATGCGCTTCATTTAGGTCTGACCGAGGCCGGGATGGGCAGCAAGGGTATCGTCGCCACGGCACTGGCTGAAGGTATTTTGCTCAATGAAGGCATTGGCGACACCATCCGTGCCTCCTTAACGCCGGAACCAAATGGCGATCGTGTGCTGGAAGTCAAAGTCTGCCAAGAGATCCTGCAGGCTTTAGGCTTACGATCTTTTGCGCCGGAGGTCAGCGCATGCCCCGGGTGTGGCCGCACAACCTCGACATTCTTTCAAGAGCTTGCACAAAAAATTCAGCGCTATCTGGATGTAAAAATGCCGATCTGGAAGGATCAATACGCAGGTGTGGAGACTATGAAGGTCGCGGTCATGGGCTGCATCGTGAATGGTCCCGGCGAGAGCAAGCATGCCGATATTGGCATTTCACTGCCCGGCACGGGTGAAAGTCCTGTCGCGCCGGTCTTTATTGATGGTAAAAAAGCGCATACGTTGCGCGGTGAGAATATCGCTGAGGAATTTCAGGAACTTGTTGAGAAATACGTCGTTGGTAAATTTGGAAATAAAAAGGACAAAGCCGCATGAACTTAAATAACCAAAACCTTCTAAAAACTCAGGGCTATATCAATGGCAAGTGGCAGGATGCAAAAAATGGTAAAACGTATGATGTCATAAACCCGGCCAATGGCGACGTTGTTGCATCGGTTGCAGATATGGGCGCACACGAGACAAGCCAGGCCATTGACGCTGCAAAAGCCGCCATGGCTGATTGGGCGGCCATGAGCGCAAAGGCGCGGGGTAAGGTTATCCGCAAATGGGGAGAGCTGATGATAGACAATCAGGAAGACCTGGCGCAGATCATGACAGCGGAGCAGGGCAAGCCTCTCGCCGAATCGCGCGGTGAAATCGCATACGCCGCCAGCTTTTTTGAATGGTTCGCGGAAGAAGGCAAGCGGGCCTACGGTGATGTCATCCCCAGTCCGATCAATGGCTCCCGCATTATTACAATCAAGCAACCCGTTGGCGTCAGCGCGATGATTACGCCATGGAATTTTCCATCCGCGATGATTACCCGCAAGGCGGGACCAGCCTTGGCGGCTGGATGCAGTGTTGTTGCAAAGCCGGCCAAAGATACGCCGCTCTCTGCACTTGCGCTGTGTGTGCTCGCAGAGGAGGCTGGCGTACCGCCGGGTATTTTCAATGTCGTGCTAGGATCAAAGGCCCGCGATATTGGTGATGAGTTATGCAGTAATCCTATCGTGCGCAAACTATCCTTCACGGGCTCAACGGAAATCGGCAAGGTGCTGATGAAAAACTGTGCCGATACGATGAAGAAACTCTCGCTCGAGCTGGGCGGCAATGCGCCGTTTATCGTGTTTGAAGATGCCGACCTTGATGCCGCAGTTGAGGGCGCCATTGCCTGTAAGTATCGCAACGCCGGACAGACATGCGTATGTGCGAACCGTATTTTTGTTCAGGACGGCATTTTTGATGATTTTGCCGAAGCCTTCGCGGCCAAGGTTAAAGAACTGAAGGTTGGCGATGGAGCCCAGGACGGCGTGTCCGTTGGTCCAATGATCAACGAGGACGCAGTAAAAAAGACGGAAGAATTTGTACAGGATGCCAGGGATAAGGGCGCGGACGTATTAACCGGTGGCCAAGCGCATGAGTTAGGGGGCTGTTTTTATGAGCCTACAGTGCTGAGTAATATTTCCGCCGATATGCTGGTCGCGCAGGATGAAATTTTTGGCCCCGTCGCGCCGTTGTTTAAGTTTAAGGACGAGGCAGATGTAATTAAACAAGCCAATACTACCCCCTACGGAATAGCCGCGTATTACTA
>CAYGQP010000282.1:0-2044 GCA_964352115.1 uncultured Micavibrio sp.
CAGTGATTGCTGGCCGCGCCATTTCTTTGCTTTTGTGCGTGGCTCGGTAAATTCGTATACCTGATAACCGCCCGTATTGATTTTTACTGTGTCTACTTTCTTTGCTGTGCTGACGGCCTTGGCCATGATCGAATTAATCTCGTTTTGCAGGGTGCGGGCATCAGCGTTGTCAGCCACATACGACAATGTCGCAACCAACAGGTCTTGTTCAACCTCCCGGCGTTCAGTGGCGGAAATGTTCAGGATCACCTGACCGTCGGGCATAGATAAAATGGGGTCCTCGGTTTGTGCCTGTGCGGATACTGTTCCTGTGATCGTCAAGATGATCAGTGTGAAAACTATTCCAGTAAGGGTGCGCATGTTTTTCTCCTGCATTTTTTGGTGGTGTGTATTCATTAGGTCCCGATTCTAGATGAAATCATCTAAATCATGAAAGATGCATTCACCGCTGGTGCATACGGTTTTAAGAACCGTGATTTCCTGGCGCATACGTTTAATTTTTCCGTTCTCGATCAGGGCATAAAATCGGGCATATTTGCCCTTAAGGAACAAATTATCCTCATCGCACACTAAGCCGCTTTCCTTAAGGAACTCGCGATTACCATCGGACAGAAATGTAATTTTTTCACTGCCCGGAATTTGTTCTGTCCACGCCTTCAGGGCCCAGACATTGTCATCAGAGATGCAGAAAATATCTTGAATGCCCTTTGCACGAAATTGATCGGCGTTTTTGATCAGGCTTGGAATATGATCTTGTGTGCATATGGGGGTAAATGCGCCGGGCAACCCGACCAGAATATACAGCCCATCGTCAAATAAATCCCGCATTTCATACGTGACGATGTCTTCGTCTTCCAACCTGGCAACGGTGGCATTGGGTATTTGGGAGCTCGTGTTCAACATGTTTTATATGCTCATTCATTCTTTTTCGGCCTTACCAGCAGGAGACAGGAAAAGCCATGGTTGATTTAACTTCAGTATTATTAGGCCTATAGCCAGCGTTTGCGAAGGTGCTTGTATTCAACATAGTCCTCGCCGAATTTGTTTTCGAGGTATTCTTCCTCCCGCGCGACGATTTTTTGATCCAGAACATACCACAGCCCGCCCGTCATCAGCAGCATCAGCGGGGCATCAGCCATCATCGCCAGCCCGGCAAAGAGGGCAAGGAAGCAGATATAGATCGGGTTGCGTGTGTATTGATAGGGGCCGTCCTCAATCAGCACCAATGTGGGTTCATCGGGGCTGATGTTCGTTCCGGCAGCGGTGAACATGTTCTTGCAATACAAAACGCCACCAAATCCGGCCGCCGCAAGCAGTAGACCCAAAGCGCCCCAGCCATGGCCGAAATCCATGGGGATCAGCCAATCCAGCGTGATACCGGCCATGATAAACAGCAGCATGATGATTGGCGGGATCATGGGCACATTGGGGGAGTCGGTTTCCGGTGCCGTAGACGTTGGGGAGGTCGCGGCTGTGGTTTTTACGGGCGCGTCATTTGCGGCCTGCGCAGCCCCAGCGGATTTTGTTTCTGGCGCGGCCTTTTTTGTCGTTTTGGATGAGGTTGATTTGGTTTTTGACTTGGCTGCCTTGGCTTTGGGCTTTTTTGCAGAGGGGGTTTTGACGGTTGTTTTCTTTGCGGTTGTTTTCTTGGTCATGGTGATCTCTTTAATTGTCAGTGCCGGGGCATATTGTGCTATTCTTATACAGCGAAGCGCTGAACACGGCAAGCCGAGCGTATTGAGATGAATGAATCCTGAGCCCAGGGAGGCCATGCCATGCAAGAAGGCCCGTATTTCACCCCCGAAGAATGGGAAACGGCAAAGATTGTGATTGCCGTTATTGCGTTTGTTCCGGCGCTGTTTCTGCTGCGCGCGGCGATGTTTTTTATCCTCCCCCGAAGTGTGTTGAAATTTTTCTTTATGACCGGCAACAAACCCACGATGTCGAAAAAGAACCTAAGGCGTCGTCATAAAATCTGGGAAGATGATTGAGGGGTTAGGGACTGGGGTTTGAATTCAGGTCCGAATTCAACGTGTTTGCGACG
>CAYGQP010000282.1:2054-2795 GCA_964352115.1 uncultured Micavibrio sp.
GGAGAGATCATCGGGGTCGAACATAGGGTCGCATTCCAGCCCGGCATCCTGTTCAAACTTTTCAATTTGATCGGCCAGATCCGCCCGGTTTCTGGCGCGCAGAATTTCTTTTGCCCGCTGCAACGGCCCATTGGGATCGGAATTCTCATGGATAAAGGTCAGGATTTCTTCGTAAGGGACGCTGGTCATGGTTTATATTTTTTATAGTGGGGTTGTGTTTTTGATATCGCGAATAAATCTTGGCGACAAGTGGGGGGGGTGATCACTCATCCCCTATTTTAAACGCCGCAAAACCGCTTTTGGGAAGATTACGACGATTAAACCTCCATTGTGGTTGTATTCTCTTCAAATGAAGGATATCAGCTCATTATATATATGCGAATAAAGTAACCATTTCCTTCGGTAGAAATTTCTTTTATAGCCGCTTAATGGCTGCACTAGCCTCACAACTTTAGGGCATATTGCCGCTGAGAATCAAATATCCGGGAAGCCATGCCGTGCTGATGGCTTCAAATATCGTTAGATACGCAATGGGGTGCGTATATTTTTTGAAATCGCAGGCCCCCAGCAGAAAAAACGCAAACCATAAAACTGCCCAAGCCGACCAGCAATAAGTCAGCCAGTATTCCTGAAACGACGATGCGGCAATATAATTATCCCACGCAATGGGCACGGCGGTTAGGGCAACAAAAAAGCTGAACCAGCCCAGCCCGCGGCCATCAAAGTCAAACAGGTTATTGG
>CAYGQP010000283.1:0-2793 GCA_964352115.1 uncultured Micavibrio sp.
GGTGTATCTGGTGTATACATACCTACGAAAAGATACGGAAACTAAATGACTAAAACTAAAGACAAAGACGAAAACAATAACGCTGAGGACAAGGCAGAAGACAAGCCAAAGAAAAAGCTCGGCCTTGGCGGTGGCGGAACACTGAGCCTCAAAGGAAATGTTGGAGCGCCCCGTCAAACCTCAGCGCCGCCCGGTAGCATCGCTGTCGAAGTTCGGCGAAGCAAAAGAGCTGCGCCATCCTCTTCGCCTAAACCAGCAGAAAACAAATCCTCTACCGACAAGGATTTAACAAGCAGTGAGCGTCAAGCTCGTTTACGTGCTCTCGAAAAATCTCAACAAGATGGCGGAAAGAGTAAATCCTCGCTTCCTAAGCGTCGCACAACTATTGAAGACAAAAAGCGTCAAGACGCTGAAAATAAGAAAAAAGAAGAAGAAGCAAACCAGAGCGCTCGCGAAAAAGAACTCGAAGAACTTCGCCGTATTGATAGCGAAGAAAAACCAGCAGCGCCAGAAATGGGAATTCCTAATCCTGACAAGCCTACAAGCTCCAGAGAGGGTAAATTTAAAGACTCGCCGCTGGATGAAGAAAGCTATCGCGACCGACTTAAAAAGGCCTCAAAGCCCGCACCTAAACGCCCTCAGGAGCGCGTTTCTAAGCGTATTACAGTCACACAAGCTCTGAACCGGGATTATGACCGCGACCGTGGTCCTTCTCTCGCTGCACAAAAGCGCGCCCGCGAAAAGGCTCGCATGGCGGCTAAAAATCAAGAGCCTGCACAAAAAGTTGTGAGAGAAGTCACACTACCTGAAGTCATCACAGTGCAGGAGCTTTCAAACCGTATGGCCGAACCCGGTGGAGAGGTTGTTAAGGCTCTTATGAAGCTCGGCGTTATGGCCACAATTACACAAAGCATTGACGCCGACACGGCTGAACTTGTTGTCGATGAATTTGGACACAAAGTTGTGCGTGTTACGGATGCTGACGTTGAAATCGGTCTTGAGGGGTCAATTGAAGACAACGAGACAAATCTTAAGCCACGCCCTCCGGTTGTGACCATCATGGGCCATGTTGATCATGGTAAAACATCACTTCTTGATGCGCTGCGCCAGACAGATGTTGTCTCCGGCGAAGCTGGCGGCATCACACAACACATTGGGGCATATCAAGTAAGCATGGCATCGGGGCAAAAGATCACATTCCTTGATACACCTGGCCACGCAGCCTTTACACAGATGCGCGCTCGTGGTGCAAACGTGACGGACATTGTCGTTATTGTCGTTTCAGCCGAGGATAGCGTCATGCCACAAACAGTTGAAGCCATCAACCATGCCAAAGCTGCAGAGGTTCCGATCATTATCGCGGTCAACAAAATTGACCTCCCTGGCGCAAACCCTGCAAAGATCAAACAAGATCTTCTGCAGCATGACGTCGTTGTCGAAGAAATGGGCGGTGACGTTCAGTGCGTTGAAGTCTCAGCAAAGGCAAAAACAAATCTGGATATTTTAGAAGAGACCATTCTACTTCAGTCTGAAATTCTTGAGCTTAAGGCAAATCCTGACCGCGAGGCCCACGGCTTTGTTGTCGAGGCAAAAATGGAAAAAGGCCGTGGCTCTGTTGCCACAGTTCTGATCGAACGCGGCACACTGCGCGTTGGTGATATTTTTGTCGCCGGTGCTGTTTACGGTAAAGTTCGTGCGCTTATTAACGATCATGGCAAGAATGTCGACACCGCCATTCCAGGGCAGCCTGTTGAAGTTTTAGGCCTCAATGACACGCCTGAAGCCGGTGATCAGCTTGATGTTGTTCCCGACGAAGCTAAAGCCCGTGAAATTGCTCAATACCGTCATAAGAAAACAAAGGACAGCGCCGCCGCAGCCGCCGTTAAAGGCCGCGTCACAATGGATGACTTGCTTCTTCAGAAAGAAATGGGAGAGCAAACCATTCTACCTGTCCTTGTAAAGGCTGATGTTCATGGATCACTAGAAGCCATCATAGGCTCTTTCCAAAAAGTCACAGAAGAAAACAATGGCATTCTTGTTCAGGTTTTACATTCCGGCGTTGGTGGAATTACAGAATCCGATATCTCACTTGCTCGGGCTTCGGGGGCAATTGTCATCGGATTTAATGTTCGTGCAAATGCACAAGCCCGCGATTTAGCGCAACGCGAAAATGTACGCATTCAATATTACAGCGTCATTTACGACGTCATTGAAGATGCGAAAACAATCCTGACAGATATGTTGGCACCGGAAGAGCGTGAAGAATATCTAGGTCAGGCTGAAATTCTTGAAGTCTTTAACATCACAGGCATCGGCAAGGTTGCCGGCTGTATGGTAAAACTTGGCGTCGTTAAACGCGGCGCGAAAGTCCGCCTTCTTCGTGATGATGTTGTCATTCACGAAGGCATGCTCAAGACTCTCAAACGCTTCAAAGACGAAGTCAAAGAGGTGAAGGAAGGAACCGAATGCGGGATGGCCTTCGAAACCTATGACGACATCAAGGCTGGCGATGTAATCGAATGCTTCGAAATCATCGAAGAAGCCCGCGCCGTAACCTAAAAACTTTACTGAGCGAGAGTATCATGCGATCACACCGTTCTTCATCCAAAGAACCGTCTCAACGACAACTGCGCGTTGGCGAACAGATCCGGCATATTATTGCCGAAACACTTCAGCGTGGTCATTTTCATACCGAAGCTCTCCTTGAGACGGGAAAGATTTCAGTGACTGAAGTACGCTGCAGCCCTGACCTAAAAAACGCCACAGCCTATGTCATTTCGTTAGGCACAAAGT
>CAYGQP010000284.1:0-2789 GCA_964352115.1 uncultured Micavibrio sp.
TGCCTCAGAATCATCTTCTTGTTCAACCCGGGAGGATAAAATATCTCGATAGTCCTGTATTTCATAACCAGCTTCCCTATCCGCCTTTAAAGCATTTGTAAAACCATCGCAGCCTGTAAGCCCGAATGCGGCGACAATGGCACCAACCATGAAAAAACGTCGGAAAGTAGAGTGTTTTGAATGTACTTTAGCTATCATTTGAAATGACCCCTGGAATTAGGATGAAGAAGGCTTAAAAGCCCTTTGCTCTAAAAGTAGATCATAACGTATATAGCGGTGCAAGGCGCGCAGATACTATAAAAGAAACCTTACACAAGAAATTTAATATTTAATCATTCAAGGAAATAACAGACGTATCCATATCCGACAAAGCATCTTTCTTCATGGTATTGCTTTGCTTATTTAAATTGATATTTTGCAGCTTAATTTTCAGGTCAGAAGCTTGGTCAGAATTAGATAGAGCCGTTTCTTCAGAAATAAGACCATGCGCGTAAAGCTGTGCCATAGATTGATCAAATGTACACATACCCTGAGAATTATTTTGCTCCATAATATCCCGGATTTTTTTAATCTCGCCTTTTAAAATCAAATCACGAACCAAACCATAATTAATCATGATTTCAATAGCCGGAACCTGCCCTTTATCCAACCGCGGCAGCAAGCGCTGAGATATAATAGCCTTTAAATTCACAGACAGGTTAAGGCGAATTTGATTAGCATAATCCTCAGGGAAAAAGTTAACGATCCGCTCAATCGCTTGATAAGAATTGTTCGTATGAATGGTTGCCAGACATAAATGCCCTGTTTCCGCGGCCGTTAACGCCTGCTCCATAACTTCACGATCGCGGACCTCGCCAACAAGAATAACGTCTGGCCTCTGACGCAGGGCGTTTTTAAGCGCAATACCATAGGATTCCGTATCCACTCCAACCTCACGCTGGGTAATAACGCATTTCTTATGCTCATGGAAATATTCAATTGGATCTTCAATGGTAATAATGTGCCCTTCACGGTTTTTATTCCGATGATCGATCATCGACGCTAACGTAGTAGACTTACCAGAGCCCGTCATACCTGTAAGTAATATAAGCCCTCTCTTTTCCATCGCCAATGGCTCAAGAATAGGCGGTAGATGAAGGTCACTAAAACTTGGGATCTTCGATACAATTCTACGGATAACGAGCGCCGGATGTTGCCTCTGGCGCATAACATTCACACGAAAGCGCCCCATTTCGCCCATATCCAACGATGTATTGAGCTCCATATTATTTTCGAACTCTCGCTTCTGGCGCGTAGTAAGAATAGAATTGAGAATCTCTGTTACATCCTCATGAGACAGCAATTTATCCTGAACAGGAACCATCTCATTCTCTACGCGCAGTGATGGCGCAAAACCAACAGTCAAGTATATGTCGCTGGCATTGCGCTCATTCATTGCATTGAGATAGCTAAAGATGAGTGGTGCACTCAAAAGGCATACTCCCCTGAATCTTTATCTTTGGAACCGCCTGCTGCACGGGACTCTTTTGTTCCCCCTCCTAGAGCTGGAGAAATAAAGTCCTCATCACGATCGCCAACATCATCCATATCTGAACTTTCATCACTCGTCGTCATAAGAACACGGCGCGCTTCGCCCTTATCAATGATACCAGCCTCTAAAAGCCCAGCAACGCAATCCTCCATCGTGATCATGCCGTAGCGTGATCCTGTTTGCATCATGGAGTACATTTGTGGAATTTGGTTCTCACGAATAAGATTTCGCACCGCATTGGTTCCCACCAAAACTTCATATCCCCCAACACGGCCACTGCCGTCCGCACGCCTCAATAGCGTCTGGGCAATGACGCCCTGTAGAGAACTTGAAACCATGGCGCGAACCATCTCTTTATCACCCGTAGGAAAAACATCAATGATACGGTCAATTGTCTTGGATGCCGAGTTCGCATGAAGAGTACCGAACACAAGGTGTCCTGTTTCAGCTGCAGTCAAAGCAAGAGAAACGGTCTCATAATCCCTCATCTCCCCCACCAAAATTACATCCGGATCTTCACGAAGCGCGCTCTTTAGGGCCTTTGCAAAAGAATGCGTGTCGGTCCCGACTTCGCGGTGATTGATCAAAGATTTATTGGATTTGTGAAAAAATTCAACAGGGTCTTCAATCGTCAGAATATGTTTCGACATTGTATTATTAATGTGATTAACCATTGACGCTAACGTTGTAGACTTACCGGATCCTGTAGGGCCAGTCACGAGAACAAGACCTTTTTCCAACTCGGCCAAACGACGTATAACAGGAGGAAGATCAAGCTCTTCCATCGTTGGAACGATCGAAGGAATTGTTCGAAACACTGCGCAAGTGCCTAATCGGCTTAAAAAGCCGTTCACACGAAAACGGGCCTTTTCACCCAATGCAATCGCAAAATCGATTTCAAAATCACGTTCAAATTCAGCGCGCTGATCTTCGGTCATAACAGAATAAAGCATGGTACGAATATCATCACTGGTTAGGGAATCAGCCTTGATACGTTTCATCTGGCCATGCGCGCGGATAATCGGAGGGTTTCCGGATGCTAAATGAAGGTCAGAGGCCTCATTTTGCATGGTGAAAGCTAAAAGTTGAGTTAAGTCCAAGGTGATCTCCTCTTAAAAGAAAGACTGTACACTCATTTCTATCGGAAAAAAGTGAACAGAACGTAAACTTATCAATATTTTATCACATTTCGAGGAAGCGTAAAATATCAGACTGCTCAAGAAGTAAAATTGCGAAGAATGCAGCAATTAAAGCTGGC
>CAYGQP010000285.1:0-2783 GCA_964352115.1 uncultured Micavibrio sp.
CAAAACGGCAATGCCATAAAGGGGCAGGCCATGGTCCGTGGCCAGTGACTTGATGATCGGATGTTCGGCTTCGCAGGGTACGCACCAGCTGGCGAACATATTCAAAACCAATAGTTTGCCCTCGAAATCTGTGTGTGACAAGCCGTCCATTCCGAACTGCGGCACGGTTATATTGCCCGTTTCATTATATGGAATAGCGTCCAGGGCTCTGGGCTGCGGGGCAGGGTCTTGGTAAAGGACAAACAGTACACCCCCCAGCCCAATAATCATGGCGAACAAAACGACGTTGATGATGGCGAGTTTTTTGACGCTCATGGTTATGCGGTCTTTTTGTTCAGTGCCGTAAAGCCGTTTTGCAGGTCGGCGATGAGGTCATCAATATGCTCCAACCCAACGGATAATCTCAGCAGCCCGTCACTAACGCCTGCTTTGGCCTTTGCTTCATCGCCCATGGAGGCGTGGGTCATGGTGGCTGGATGATTCATCAGGCTTTCGGTCCCGCCCAGGGATTGGGCCAGACGGAAAATCGAAAGGCTGCGTGCGAAGGCATTGACGTCATCCATATTGCCTTTTAACAGGAAGCTGATCATCGCGCCCGCGCCGTATTGTTGTTTTTGCGCGAGGGCGTGACCCTCGTGGCTCTCAAGGCCAGGATAATAAACGCGATCGACGAGATCATGGTTTTGCAAAAACTCCGCGATCACTTGCGAATTTTCCTGCGCGCGGTGCAGGCGCACATCGAGCGTGCGAATACCGCGCAATGTCAAAAAGCTGTCAAATGCAGATCCAATTGTGCCAAGAGCGTTGTTCCAGCTGTGGAGTTCATCCGCGATGTCTTTCGTTTTTGCAATCACGCATCCTCCTACAACATCGCTGTGGCCGTTCAGGAATTTTGTGCTTGAGTGGTAAACGAGATCCGCGCCCAGCTCAATCGGGCGCTGGAGCATCGGCGAGAGGAACGTGTTATCGACAACGACGAGCGTGTCATGGTTTTTTGCCATGTCAGAGATTTTCTGAATATCGGCAATGCGCATGACGGGGTTACTTGGGCTTTCGATTAACACCATGTGCGGATTTTCAGCAAAGGTGTCTTTTAGGCCCTCATCGGAATACTGGTCCGCAAATTTCAGCTTGAAATGCCCCTTATCACTGAGCGATTTCATCAGCGCATAAGATCGCCCATAGCAGTCATAGGGGGCAACGATCAAATCATCCGGGCTGAGCATGTGAAGGATAATTGTAAGCGCAGCCATGCCCGATGAAGTGATGACGGCATCGTGCCCGCCCTCCAGATCAGCCAGTGCCTTGGCGAGTGTGTCACGGCTGGGGTTGCGCGTGCGCGAATATTCGTAAGGCGCACGGCTGTCGAGATCGGCAATTTCATAGGTGGAGCTGAGATATATTGGCGGTATGACCGCGTTATGCGCCTTGTCCTCACCAATGCCTGACTGCACTGCGATGGTTTGCGGTTTTCTTGGTGTTTTGCTCATGGCTCAAGACATAATATGAAGCGTCGATCAAGGCAAGGAAAAGCGGAAAAATTGAGCCCTAAAGTAAAACCGCTGCGCGTGGAGAACGGCAGCGGTTTAAAACGGTAGTGAGCTAACTTAGACATAAGAGAATAAGGAATTCGTATGTCTACATTCTTATAGTCTGACGGTAAAATGTGTCAAAAAAGTGCCCAATTCATGAATTTTTTTGGGGTTTAGCTAAAGCATTGATTTGTAATAAATTATTTTTGATTTTATTGTTTTTATTTTGCTGAAATGTGCAAAAACGACACGATTTTATATGGAGTGAGCTCTATTTTCTTCGTGTATTTTGGTTTATGATTTAAAATATAAGCTAAATTCGAACAAAGGTCTGAATTTATGTCCTCTATAGATGATCACACCCTTATTACGCGCGAATATCCCAATGACACGCCAGTTTTTTCCGCTGGTGACAGAGCAGAAGAAGCGTTTTTGATCGAAGAGGGCTCAGTAAAAATTATGAAGGAGGACAAGGAAATTGCTGTTCTCAAAAAGGGCGATATTTTCGGAGAAATGGCTGTGATCCAAAATATTAGCCATAGCTCCACGGCGATTGCCATTGAGGATAAGACGTTGCTGGTCGTGATTACCAAAAACCAACTGAATGAAAAGATGGACAACACAGACCCCTTGATCAAGGCCATGATCCATATGTTTATCAAACGCCTTTACGCGTCAAACCAGAAATAAAATTTCGCAAGTTTTTGTTGTCATATTGCTGCAAGGTGTGATACCAGCATGCCATGACCCAGGGTGCGCAGCGTGAATACACGCCTCAAGATTACATCGATAAATGCAGAAAAGTTTTAGCTGAAGATCCCCAGCATAAAGAGGCTTTGTTTCATCTTGGTTTCAATCTTATTAAGCTTGGGCAATATGAAGAGGCTATCCCTCCATTAGAAAATTTTTGCCAGTTTCACGGCGACCATTCAAATGTCTACGGCAACCTGGCGGTAGCTTATTATGTTGCACGGCGCGATTTGGAAAAGGCCGAACATTATGCAAGAGTGGCCATCCGCACAGAACCCGGGCTGCATAAGGCGCGTTTGTTAATTGTCGGAATAATGATGGGTCATGGACGTGAAACAGAAGCGCTTGTGCTCCTTGATGAAGGTATAGCACTTGGGGCAGGAGAGCTTGACTCTAATGCTTATCACTATCCCCGGCTTTGGCAAAGAAAGGCTGAATGTCTTTTGAGGGCAGGTTTTGCATCCAGCGCGGGTGAGTATTTGTATGAAGCCGTTGCTGCAT
>CAYGQP010000286.1:0-2777 GCA_964352115.1 uncultured Micavibrio sp.
GCACCAATAACCATGATGAGGGCAACTTGCTATCCGATGCCGCAACCGGAAAATGCAGCTCCGGCGAACCATAATGCGATTCAAATTCATTGCGATAGATATCAACCATTTTTTGAGCATCAAGGCCAAGATATTCCGCATAAGACTTCACAAATCCAAGAGCGTAAACACGTCCGGGCAGCGCATCAAAATCATTGCGCTCCAAAGCGTCTATCTGCTCCGACTTAATTCTAAGCGCACTCTCAATATCTTCCAGAGATTGTCCATAACGCTCGCGCTCACGGCGAAGTATTTCCCCCGAAGATGGATTATGCGCATTTTTATCTTCGTCATTTAGAGCAGACATGCTTTTCGTCTATCATGTTATAAATGTTAAATGCGAACTTAAGAAGCTTACGCCGCTTTCCCTGAAGTTTTTTCTTCAAGACCATAAGCCGCATGAAGTGACCGCACAGCAAGCTCGACATAATCCTCTTCAATCAGAACACTGATCTTGATTTCTGATGTAGAGATTACCTGAATATTAATGCCTTTTTCAGACAGGGTTTTGAACATTGTGCTCGCAACGCCCTGCGCACTGATCATGCCTATTCCTACGATCGAAATTTTTGCCACGTTATTATCCGCTGCAATCTCAAGGTCAGAAATATCGGGAATATTGCCAAGCGTCTGAACGGCGCTGGGCAAATCTTTACGCGACACGGTAAAGGTCAAATCGGTGGCCTTCCCATCGGGCGATACGTTTTGAACAATCATATCGACATTCACCCCGGCCTCGGCAAGAGGCTCAAAAATCATGGCTGCCACACCCGGCGTATCTGGCACACGAAGCAATGTGACCTTTGCTTCATCTCTCGAATACGCAACACCGCTTACTACTGTTTCTTCCATAACGTCATCCTCTTCTACAATAAGTGTTCCAGGAAGATCACTGCCGATGTGATCATCAAAACTTGATAGCACCTGCATCGGCACCTTGTGTTTCATACCGACCTCGACGGATCTGGTATGCAAAACCTTCGCCCCGAGTGAAGCCAGCTCAATCATCTCCTCGTAGGAGACACGCTCAAGCTTTCGCGCATTCGGCACAATCCGGGGGTCTGTCGTCATGACGCCCACAACATCCGTATAAATATCACAACGATCTGCCTTCAACGCCGCTGCAAGCGCAACAGCAGAGGTATCAGAGCCCCCGCGGCCAAGTGTTGAAATTCGGTCACGCGCTGTAACACCCTGAAAACCGGGCACAACAACAACCTCACCAGCCTTAAGGCGCTCATGAATCTTATCAGACTCAATGCTCTCGATCCGGGCCTTGGAATGTATGTTGTCCGTACGAATAGGAATTTGCCATCCCATCCATGATCGTGCATCAATCCCAATTTTTTGCAAAGCCATAGCCATAAGACCGGCCGTGATTTGTTCGCCGCTTGATACAACAACGTCATATTCGCGGGTGTCATAGAAGTCACTAACCTGATCACAATACCCGACAAGTTCATTGGTCACACCGGACATGGCGGAAACCACGACAACCATTTGGTTCCCGCGATCAACCTCACGTTTAACCTTGTCTGCGACCTTTTCAATTCGCTCGACATTGGCCACAGAGGTTCCACCAAATTTTGCAACAATCAAACTCATAGCTTTTACAAAAATCTTCCTATAAAAAGAGGAATATGAATACCGTATTACAATCAGAAGTGCAAAAGTTTTCAAAGGATTCAGCGCATTGGTGGGACCCAAATGGCCCCTTTAAACCGCTGCACCGCCTGAACCCTGTACGCTTGGGCTATATCAAGGATCAAATTTGCTCGCATTATGAACGTGATAAAAACAGCCTCAAACCCTTTCGCGATCTTAAAATTATTGACGTTGGATGTGGCGGTGGTTTGGTGTGCGAGCCTATGGCACGCCTTGGCGCTCATGTCACTGGCCTTGATGCGGATGTACAGGCCATTGACGTAGCAAAAGATCACGCAAAACAATCAGGGCAAAAAATATCCTACCAAAACAAAACATCAGACGACATAGACGAACAATTCGACGTCGTCTTGGCATTGGAAATCATTGAACATACCCAAGACCAAGGCTATTTCGTCAAAAGCTGTTCAAATCTCGTTAAACCCGGCGGATTGATCATTTTTTCAACTTTAAATCGCACAGCAAAGTCTTTTGCTCTGGGGATTATTGCTGCGGAATATATTTTAAACTGGGTACCCAAGGGCACGCATGAATGGAAGAAATTTGTCAAACCATCAGAGCTCGCGCGCTTCATAAGACAGGCCAGCTTAAAACCTCAAAACATATCCGGATTAATCTTTAATCCCCTGAACGGTGAATTTCAAATGCACAACAACGATGTGGATGTGAATTATTTCCTGACAGCGACGAAGTCTCAGTAAAAAACCCTGTCACCGTCAAATCATCATCACAAAAAAAGCGCGATAATCTCGCGCTTCATTTTAGTCAACTAATTTACAATAACTACGCCGACATCGCTTTCGCTCTGATGTAGGCATCAGGAGATAGGATTTTTTGGTTCTTCAGCCCCCAATTCAAATCATCAGGTTCATTCATAGGCATCAGACGGCGAGCTTTAGATGGTTTTGTTGGTCCCATATCTTCCAACTCAAATGCAACCGAGCCATAGGAACGTGACTTGTTGTCGTTCGCCTTTGGTGGCAATTGACCAACATACTTTGAAGCATAAGCATCAAGTGCATTTTCCAGCTCTTCACATTCAAATGGCGTAAAGCTCTTGCACTGTTCCGCAT
>CAYGQP010000287.1:0-2766 GCA_964352115.1 uncultured Micavibrio sp.
CGTATAATGCGTATCAGCATTTCAAAATAAAGGAGAAAGAAATGACTATTAAAGGATTGGTTTTATCAGCTGTCGCAGCTGTTTTAGTCTTTGGTGCAACATCTTTAGCGCACGCCGATGAATCAAATGCGCGTTCGCTGTTGCAGGAATACAGAGAAGACCGTCAGGATCTTCGTGAGCAACAACAAGAGTTGAATCAGGAAAAGCAAGAGTTGCGCGAAGATGTTCGTGATGCACGTGAAGATTTGCGTGAAGAGCGTCAGGAAAATATTGAGGAGCGCCAGGAAAATCGTGCTGAACGTATTGAGGATCGTCAGGAAAAAAGAGCCACGAACCGCGAAGTCCTTCAGGAAAAGCATGAAAAAATGAAGGCGAAGAATGAGGCGCGCGTGAAATCTTATAAGGCGAAAAAGCCAGCCTCAAAAGCTGTCGAATCTGCTCAATAATATTTAGGCTTTAACTTTAGACGTTTACCCTAAGTTACAGAGACCGGTTTATTGCGAATGGCGCTTTCTGGCAAATCCACGTCAAAACAGCGCTGATAATATTCCGCAATGATCGGTCTTTCTGTTTCATCACATTTGTTCAGGAACGAAAGTTGGAACGCAAGCTCGCGGTTCTTGAATATCGCAAGGTTTTCAATCCAGCTTAAGACCGTACGAGGGGACATCAGGGTAGAGAGGTCGCCGTTGATAAATCCTTCGCGTGTCATGTCGGCAATGCGCACCATTTTATCAACGTTATCCCGGCCCTCATCGTTATCCATGTCCGGGAATTTCGCAAGCATGATGTTCATCTCATCATCATGCGGCAGATAATTGAGCGTGGTAACAACGTTCCATCTGTCCATTTGTCCCTGATTGATCTGCTGTGTTCCGTGATACAGGCCTGTGGTATCGCCGAGGCCAACTGTGTTTGATGTGGCAAACAACCGGAATGCGGGATGTGGTCGAATGACGAGGTTTTGATCGAGGAGGGTCAATTTACCCTCGGATTCCAAAATGCGCTGGATCACGAACATTACATCAGGGCGTCCCGCGTCGTATTCGTCAAACACGAGTGCGGTAGGGTTTTGGATGGACCAAGGCAGGAGACCTTCTTTCCATTGTGTTATTTGCTTGCCTTCCTTCAGGACAATGGTGTCCTTACCCAGCAGGTCTACGCGGCTGACGTGGCTGTCGAGGTTAATGCGCACGCAGGGCCAATTTAGCCGCGCCGCAACTTGTTCAATATGCGTTGATTTACCGGTCCCGTGATAGCCTTGAATCATCACACGCCGGTTATGTGCAAACCCCGCCAATATGGCGATTGTTGTGTCGTGGTCAAATTGATATGTTTCATCAATGTCGGGAACGTTTGCGCTGTCTTCGCTAAAACCCGGAACGTCCCAATCAATATCTAGGCCAAATGCCTGCCTTACATTGACTTTGATGTCGGGGATTGTTGTGTATTTTCCCTCCTTGGCCTTTATGGTCGTGATGTCAAACGACATGCCGGTGGATTCTTTTTCTTTGTTTAATTCTTCGGTCATACTGTCTTTCCAGTCTCTGTTTTTTAATCTCGGTGTTTTTTAATCTCTGCTGGGGAGTTCTGCGAATTTTTCGTACGATATTTTTAATATGGTATACGCCATATTAATGGATTTGAGAAGCTCCTCTGATTTTGCACAGCCTTGATTGAGGTCAGGGTGATGCTTTTTCACTAAAAGCTTATATCGGTCCTTGATGGTCAGCAGGGTCACGGGTGGCTCCAGCCCCATAATGGCTAACGCTTCAAATTCTGGAGTTTGATAGTCCTTTTGCTGAAATCCATTCTTTCCGTTTTGGTAATTTTTGGGCGATTCTTCTGTGAAATGATAGGTCTGCCATGCACGTTTCTTCAAAATTTCCTCGGCGGCACCTTCCATATCATAGCGCCGAGTAGGGCGATCCCCATACAGCGATCTTAGCATTTGTTCTTCGACTTCGGCGTCTGACATGCCGTCGAAATAGTTCCATGCCTTATTGTAATCCCTGACGTGATCCATGCAAAACCAGTAATAATCTTCAAGATCACGGTTTTTGGGAGCGCGGTGTTCGGCCATTTCGGTGCAGCCCGGCATGTCGCATACCTTTGAGCGAGGCGCAGTTTTTGTGTCAATGAATTCTGCGGATTTTGGTTTTAAAAAAATTCGAGGCATTATTTCTTGTCAAGCGCCATTAAGCTGCGTATTTGTCTATGTTCAATGAGTTATATAGTTCAACTTTTCACTTTAGAACAGGCCAGTTTAACATGTCGATAGAAACCCTCATAACAGAAGCGCTGCAGGAGCATTTGGATATCCACCACATGGAACTTGTCAATGAGAGTCATAAGCATCATGGGCATACCGGTGATGATGGATCTGGCCAAACACATTTTAAACTTATGGTTGTTAGCGATGATTTTTGTGCATGCAGTCGCATTGAAAGGCAGCGAAAGGTTTATGGTCTTTTGGAGGACACTTTCTCGGAGGGTCTCCATGCGATATCTATGAATCTGCATACTGTAGAAGAGTTTTTAAGCTCTTAGTTTCTCATTCCTATTACAACTTGCCTCCTATAAAAAGCGTTCTCCTTGCCCCTTTTATATTTTTAAATATATACTTATGGTTGTTTTTTGATTAGTCTTTACTTATGCATTCTGCGTTGAAGAGTTGCCTGCGTCTTTTAATCTTTTTTCGCATTGAGCAAGAGGTAATAAAAATATGTCTTATAATTTAGAAGCTGAAAATAAAGTTGTTGATCG
>CAYGQP010000288.1:0-2759 GCA_964352115.1 uncultured Micavibrio sp.
GCGCCACCCAGTCCACGCCCATGTCCAGCGCTGCTGCCAAATCCTTTTTATCCTTCTCCGTAAGCGCCGGAATGGGAATCGTAGCCCCCGGAATATTCAAACCCTTACGGTCTGATAGTTTTGAACCTGCACGAATCACCGCCTCAACATAGTCTTTGCCCTTTTCCGTGATCCGGGCGCGCACATTGCCATCATCGAGAAAAATCAGGCTCCCCTCTTCTAGTACATCTAGAATTTCCGGATGAGGCAGATTGACCCGCGACTCATCACCCGGTGTCGCATCAAGATCGAATCGAAAACTCTGCTGAAGCTCCAGTGCAATCGATCCATTTTTAAACGTGCCGATTCTCAGCTTCGGGCCTTGTAAATCCGCTAATATCCCAATGGAATGGCCGGTTTCTTCCTCTAATTCACGGATAGAATTATAGACCGCACGGTGATCATCATGTGTCCCATGACTGAAATTCAGCCGGAATATATTCACCCCGGCGTTAAGTAGTTCTAATATCTTGTCTTTTGTATGGGATGCTGGTCCAATGGTGGCCAGAATTTTGGTTTGGCGATATGTTTTCATAGAGTTATTTTATATCACAAAAAACCCCTAAAAATACCTTTTTCAAATTTTTTTCATGTGCATAGAGTCAGGGTACAAACATCATAACATCCTCATATAGCATGATTCTTAAGGTGTGAATGAACATTTTAGGACTATATTCATATTGCGACAACCTACGAGATATAGTAGCTTAATAATGACTAAACACTATGGATTGTGTATTCACACACATCCGCATCCCAAAATCATTCGCCCTAAACAGGCATTTGTACTATATAAATAAAAAAGAAGGAGTAGACGCATGTTTGACGTTGCGCAAATGGAGAGAGGCAACCGTGTAGAGATAGATCGCAGCCGCGATGAACATCTTACAACGTTTGGGAAAGCCACACTAACAGATCGCTATTTAATGCCCGAAGAATCCTATCAGGATCTTTTCGCCCGTAACGGCATGCATTACGGCGATGACAGCGCGCACGCACAGCGTATTTACGATTACATGTCGAAACTCTGGTTTATGCCTTCTACACCTATTCTCTCCAATGGTGGCACAAACCGCGGCCTTCCGATCTCCTGTTTCCTCAATGAAACACAAGACAGCCTTGAAGACATTGTCTCCCTGTGGAATGAAAATGTCTGGCTGGCCTCTCTTGGCGGCGGCATCGGCTCCTATTGGGGAAATGTTCGCACAATAGGTGAAAAAGTTTGCAGCAACGGAAAAACATCCGGCATTGTCCCGTTCATCCGTTTGATGGACTCTCTGACACTCGCAATTTCCCAAGGTTCGCTGCGCCGTGGAAGTGCAGCAATTTATCTGCCGATCTGGCATCCCGAAATCGAGGAATTCATTGAAATTCGCCGCCCGACAGGCGGTGACCCGAACCGTAAGGCTCTCAACCTGCACCATGGTGTTCTGGTGAACAATGCCTTCATGATCGCCGTCGAAAATGACGAGCAATGGGCGCTGCGCTCACCAAAGGATAACGCCGTTGTTGACAAGGTCAGCGCCCGTGATCTCTGGATCCGCTTGCTCACCGCCCGCGTTGAAACTGGCGAGCCCTATATCGTTTACATTGATCACGTGAATGACCACATTCCCGATCACCACAAGATGGCAGGATTGAACGTAAAAATGTCCAATCTCTGCTCCGAAATCACATTGCCCACCGGTGTTGACCATTTGGGCAACGACAGAACGGCTGTCTGCTGTCTCTCCTCCCTGAATCTGGAGAAATGGGACGAATGGAATGACCATCCAACCTTTATTGAGGATGTCATGCGATTCCTGGACAACGTACTCACGGATTTCATTGCCAAGGCCCCCGATTCCATGAAACGCGCCAAATATGCTGCCATGCGTGAGCGCTCAGTGGGCCTCGGTGTGATGGGCTGGCACTCCTTCCTTCAATCAAAAATGATCCCGATGGAGGGCGTGATGGCGAAAGTATGGAATCGCCGCATATTCCAACACATCAAGCGCGGCGTCGATGATGCCTCCCGTAAATTGGCCGAGGAGCGCGGACCATGCCCTGATGCTGCAGATTACGGCATCATGGAACGCTTCTCTAATAAAATGGCGATTGCACCCACCGCATCTATCTCCATCATTTGCGGCGGCGCATCCCCTGGAATCGAGCCCATTGCTGCAAACGCATTTACGCACAAAACGCTATCCGGCTCCTTCCCGGTCAAAAACAAATATCTCGAAGCCATTCTGGAAGAAAAAGGCCAAAACACCGAGGATATATGGTCATCGATTTTCACCAACGAGGGATCCGTGCAGCATTTAGACTTTCTGTCTGATGATGAAAAGGACGTGTTCAAAACCGCATTCGAAATCGACCAACGCTGGTTGATCGAACACGCAGCGGACCGCACACCATTCGTCTGTCAGGCCCAATCGCTAAACATCTTCCTGCCCGGCAACGTGCACAAATCCGAATTGCACCGCGTCCACTGGGAAGCCTGGAAAAAAGGCGTAAAATCACTCTATTACTGCCGCAGCAAATCTGTGCAACGTGCCGAATCCGATGCATCATGGAAACGTGCGCAGGCCGACGACGCCCGCAAAAACGCCGAAGAAGACCAGGGCGCTATGGGTGATGGTGACGGCGGCTCCATGTATGAGGAATGCCTCGCCTGTCAGTAAAAATATACCAAACAAACAAAAAAGCGTCAGAAAAATCTGGCGCGTTTTTTTGTG
>CAYGQP010000289.1:0-2749 GCA_964352115.1 uncultured Micavibrio sp.
AGCCCGGACTTTCCTCACTTCGTAAAAAGTGCAGCCATCCAATCTTCTGAAATATGCGCGCACTATGATCTAAAACAGATATATTTTCAAGTTTTATGAATTTGACAAAAAAACACAGACCACATAGAACTGATTTATTCTGACAAAAGGATCCATTCATGGGCATCACTGTTCGCAAAGCGGAGCTTGCCGACGCAGAAGCCGCCACCGGCGTATACATACACGGGTTCACCACGTATATTCCGCTGGATCCCATCGTTTGCTGGCAAGATTTCTGGGCGCATGAGCCGATTTTGGCAGAGATGAAGGCCGATATCAAAGCCTCCTTGTCTGGGAATTTCAATAAAAAGGCCGTTCATGTTCTGGAGATTGATGGCGTTATTGTCGGCTTTTGCCGCGCCACACGCCTGAACAAAACCACAGTCGAGATCAACCAAATCGCCCTCCGGCAAGACGCCACCGGAATGGGACTCGGACAGCTTCTCATGACCAAGGTCGCACAAGATTATCAAGGTGCGGGATGCGAAGCACTCATCACCAATGGCACCATCACCTGCCCCCAGGCCGATAATTTTTTCCGGGGTAAAATGGGCATGAGCGAAACAGGTTCGGGCCGCTACACCTGGAATCACGGCGAAATCATCTACATCACCTACGAAGCCCCACTAAGCCAGATCACAGCGCATACTGCCGAACTTGATGAAACACAAATATCCGCAGCGCAGGCACATCTGAGAACACATCCGGTTTTGACAAAAGACATACTTCAACAACAAGCCACCCCGATTTATGAACAAGCTTGCGCAACCCTGCCGGCCAATATCGCCATCGCGAAGCACTTTGGACTTTCCGCGCAGGGTTTATTTCACGCTTTTGAAAAGGGTCAGCATCTATTAAGACAGATCGAGGTTACGATGCACGGAGACGGCCATGGCCTTGATCCGGCAGACATCAAAACGCGGCAGCAATTGGGTGAAGTCGGTTATACGATTGCGAAAAATCCAGCGCTATAGCTCATGCCCGGCGCGCACCAGCGCCAGAAGCCGCGCAAACGTAGCAACATCTGGCTCAGGCTGATCATCCCATGCCGCAAATCGCTCAGGATGATAATGGCGCATAAACGCGCGCAGCACATCATTATATTCGGCTTGCGGGTCATAACCATAGCCGATTAAAAGCTCATGAACGGAGTCCTGATTCAAAATCAAATCCTCCGCGGCCTGATAATCCATTTCCACCGGGCTCGGCCAAAGCCCGACACCTTCCTGCGCAAATTTCGCCCACGGGAATAAGTGACCCGGATCAAGTTTTCGTGCAGGCGCAACATCAGAATGCCCCAAAACATGATCCGCGCAGATGGTCCAGCGCTTCACAATCTCCCGGCACAGCTTCAAAACCGCTGATATCTGGCGATCAGGAAACGACACATATCCAAACTCATAGCCCGGATTAACAATTTCAATGCCAATAGAATGCGAATTCACATCACGCACACCGCGCCAACACGAAACCCCTGCATGCCATGCGCGTCGGTCCTCCTCTACCAATTGATGAATTTTGCCATTTTCCTCAACAACATAATGCGCACTCACCTCCGCCGCCGGGTCACATAAGCGCTCAAGCGCTTCATCGGCCGTTTTCATGCCTGTATAGTGCAAAATCAACAGGTTAGGCGTTGCCCCATCGCGGCGCTCATTAAAATTCGGGGAAGTTTTAGATTTAAAAAACATTGTAACACCACATCCATCATCTACGAATATATGTATAAGATATTAGAGTATGAAAGGTGATTCATGAAACTTCAATACATTGCTATAGCGCTTATTATCGCTGCCTTTGGATACATGATGATTTACGGCAGTGTCACAGAGGCCATGGACGTCACCGAAGACATACAAACCGAAAGACCATCCGATTACCCGCACGTCATTCTCGGCGGCGGCTGTTTCTGGTGCGTTGAAAGCGAATTTCGCGCAAAAGATGGCGTTTTATACACGCGCGCAGGCTATGCGGGCGGAGAGCTTGAAAACCCGACCTATGGAGACATTACAACGGGTAAAACAGGTCACGCCGAAGTGGTTGAAATAACCTATGATCCTGAGAAACTCAGCTATGAAGAGCTAATACGGTATTTTCTCACTTCTGCGCACGATCCCACGCAATTAAACCGCCAGGGCGTGGATGTCGGCCCGCAATATCGGTCAATTATTTTCTATAGCAATGAGGAAGAAAAGCAAACAGCACAAGCCCTCATCGAAGAACTTGACGCGTCCGGCCTATATCAAAACCCGATTGTAACGCAGGTCGAGCCCGAAGGGAAATTCTGGCTTGCGGAAGAATATCACCAGCAATATTACGAGAAATATCAGAAAAAAACAGGCGCACGCCACCTCAGGGTCATTCTAAAGGAACAAAGAAAAGCCAAAAAAGCGCTCAAAGATCAATAAACATAATGCTTTAACACGCTTTTAAAGGAATATGTTTATACTATAGGAATGAATTTTTCACGGCCCGACACCATTAATATCGAAGACCTTAAGACCGCCCCGGAGCGGTTCTTAAACCGTGAACTTTCGTGGCTGCAATTTAATCGCCGCGTTCTGGAGGAAGCCAATAACCTCAAACACCCGTTATTTGAACGCGTGAGATTTATATCTATCTGCGCCCGAAATATGGATGAATTTTTCATGGTCCGGGTTGCAGGACTAAAAGCTCAAGTTCAACGGGGCGTGACCGAACGCAGTCAGGA
>CAYGQP010000290.1:0-2719 GCA_964352115.1 uncultured Micavibrio sp.
CACCCCTGAAGACGATCGGCCATGTGCGGGGACATCAAAAAGTGATCGATTCGAATACCTTCATTTTTTTGCCATGCCCCGGCCTGATAATCCCAAAATGTGTATCGCTCCGCTGCGTTGTCAAATACCCGAAAGGCATCAGTCAGGCCCAGGTTCAAAATGGCGCGATATTTTCTCTGTGTTTCGTTTCGAAAAAGCGCATCCTCTGACCATTTTTTAGGGGCGTGGCAATCTTTATCTTCCGGGATAACATTAAAGTCACCGCCGATTGCGAAGGGCGTGCCTTCCTCAAGTAAAGCTTGAAGGCGAGCTTTTAAGCGCGTCATCCATGACAGCTTATAGGTGTATTTATCGCTGTCCACCGGATTGCCATTTGGCGCATAGATATTGATCAGCCGCACCCCGCTGGTTTCAAATTCAATATACCGCGCCTGCTCATCGGTTTCATCACCGGGCAGAGCATCTAAAATGACCTCAATCGGCGTTTTGGAGAATACAGCCACGCCGTTATAGGCTTTTTGGCCGACATGCGCAGTTTGATATCCTTCGCAGGCATCGGCTGGAAAATCAACACCCTTCAGTTCCTGAATCATGAGAACATCCGGCGCAGTTTCATTGAGGAACCGCTGAACGTGCTCAAGGCGTGCTTTAATAGAATTTACATTCCAGGAAACAATTTTCATGAATGGATTAGTATACGATTCGCGCTAAACAGCAAAGCTTGTGCCGCAACCGCATCCGGCGACCGCGTTTGGGTTGTCGATTTTGAAATCCGCGCCAATAAGGCTTTCATCGAATCGAATCGTTGATCCCTTCAGGAATCCAAGCGAAATATCATCCGTCACGATGGCATCGGCGAACACTTCGTCCTTATCCCCAATTTTATCGGTCAGCTCCATTTTGTATTGAAAACCTGAGCATCCACCGCCATCCACAGTGATCCGGAGCTTAAGCGCATCACTGTTTTGTTGGGCCCGAAGGTCTTCAATGCGCTTTACCGCGCTGTCATCAACGTTTAGTGTCATAATTACATTATATAACGCAGAAGAGTAAATGAGCAACCTTGCATTGAATGATCCGGGCTACAATTACTGTGCCTTACCACTGGCAACATATGCGTGCAGGCCTGACCAAAGCTTAGGTCGCGTGCATGAGGAACCTGAAAGCAAACACAGAACAGCGTTCCAGCGCGATCGCGATCGCATTATCCATGCCAGCGCGTTCCGCCGTTTGAAATACAAGACACAGGTCTTTGTCTACCATGAGGGCGACCATTACCGCACACGCCTGACCCATACACTTGAGGTTTCACAGATTACGCGTTCGATTGCGCGCGCTCTGATGGTCAATGAAGATCTGGCGGAGGGGATTGCGTTGGCGCATGATCTTGGCCATACGGCATTTGCGCACATTGGCGAAGTTTATTTGCAAAAATGCATGGAACCCTATGGCGGGTTTGATCACAACGACCAGTCCTTGAGGGTTCTGACAACGTTGGAGCGTAAATATCCACGCTGGAACGGCCTGAATTTATCATGGGAAACACTGGAAGGGGTGGCCAAACATAACGGCCCATTGGCGAAGGAAGACCAACATATCGCCGTGAAGGAGCTCCAAAAGCACATGGACTTAAGGCTAGATACCTATGCTTCCCTGGAGGCGCAAGTCGCCGCCTTGTCTGATGATATTGCATACAACAACCACGATGTTGAGGATGGCCTGCGCGCTGGGCTGTTCACCTTGAAGGAGCTGCAGGACCTTGATCTTCTCGGCAACGCATTAAAGGCAGTGCGCAAGGAATATGGCGAGCTTGATGAGCGCTATATGGTTCAGGAAATGATCCGTGAAATGATTGGCGGCATGGTAAATGACGTTTTGGACACCACAAAATCACACCTCAAGGAATTTAATCCACAGAGCGCCGATGATATTCGAAATGCCGGTCAGGCGATGGTTATGTTTTCCGAGGACATGAAAAAGAATGTCGATGATCTTCGTGATTTCCTGTATCAGCGCATGTACCGCCACTTTACGATTAATCGAATCTGGCTCAAGGTCGAGCGCATTGTCGGAGATTTGTTCAAGGCGTTCGTTGAGAACTATAAAGTTCTGCCGGATAACTGGCAGCGCAGGGTTGAAGAAGCCGGGGGACTCACGGATGATAAAAAACGGGCCAGAATCGTTGCTGATTATATTGCCGGGATGACGGACCGCTATGCAATACGCGAGCATGAGAGACTATTTGACCTATATTGGGATTTGCGATAATGATTGATGATCAAAACAACAACGGAAATGAAAAAACCGACGCGAAGACGAAGGCCTCGATTGATCAGGTCGCGTTTTCAAACACAGCGTCTATTAATACTGCGTCAATAAACACTGCGTCTTTAAGGGGATCTACAATGAGTGACAAAAATCAATATGAACAATATGGCTACGACAGCTTTGATGGCGAAGAGCCAGCCCATAAATCACCTGCATTTTATTCAAGCTTTAGGGCGCGTTTTGCCTCCCCTGGTATAGCGACCTTTGTTTTACTCACCTTATCCGCCGGGGTTGTCTGGTATGCGATCGTGGCCGAACCTAAACAACCAAATGTGGGTGACTTACCCATAATCCGCGCTGATGCCTCGTCTTATAAAACAAAGCCGCAAGATGCCGGTGGCATGGAAATCGCTAATAAAAATTCGACAATTTTTGACAAGGCACGAGGAAA
>CAYGQP010000291.1:0-2698 GCA_964352115.1 uncultured Micavibrio sp.
CCATGAGCCTGACCATGAATGGTTTGAATTACACCCTATCCCCCGAAACCGCCATTGATGTGCAGGACAGCCTGATGGAAGCAGCACTCAAACAGCTCCAAGACCGTGCCAACCGCGCGGCCAAAGCTTTGGGGAAGACCAAGGCCGAGCTACGTGATGTTAACGTTCAAAGCTCGGGCATTCCATACAGCTACAGCAATCAAATGCGCGGCGGTATGATGCTGGAAAGCGCAACCATGAGCATGGCGGCGCCCGTCGCCGAAGGTGGGGAAACAACAATTACGCTCAGTGTTTCAGCCCGCGCACTGCTAAAGCCGTAAGTATAATCAATGACATCACTATCCGATGCGGCCCTCGATATCCTGACCACGTCCAATGCAAAGGATAAGGCTTACAAAACCCGCGCCTATGCCGAACAATGGCGCGCAGGAAAAATTCATGAAATTGGCACGGCTGATTTACCGGATCGCCCTGCCCGATCTGCTAAACCGGAACTTAAGCTCCCCGGCGAAATGCCCAAACGCGGCAAGGCCGGAACCAAACGCTCCAAAATCGCTCTTCTGCATGCGCTGGCGCATATTGAGCTGAACGCCATTGATCTGGCGTGGGATATCATGGGCAGGCAATTTGACCTTGGCGATTTTCAGCTTCTAAAAGCTTTTTACGATGATTGGGTGAAGGTCGCGGATGACGAGGCCAAACATCATCTGATGCTGGAGGATCGCCTCAATGACCTTGGGGCAACCTATGGCGATCTGCCTGCCCATGATGGATTGTGGGAAGCCAGTGAAAAAACCGCGCATGACCTGCCCGCCCGGCTGGCAATTGTGCCGATGGTGCTGGAAGCCCGCGGCCTTGATGTAACGCCAAACCTGATTGAACAAATGAAACGACAGGGCGATGAAAAAACCGCAGAGATTTTCAAAATCATCCATGATGATGAAATCACCCATGTCCGTGCGGGCACAGTGTGGTTCGAGGCCTGGTGCGATCATTATGATCATGACATAGAGGACTACTGGCAAACACTTGTACGCACGTATTTTCACGGCAACCTCAAACCGCCATTCAACCACCCCAGCCGCGAAGAAGCAGGCATGATCCGCGACTGGTATGAACCCCTCGCCTATGGTGACCTTGCTGAGAAAAAAGAATCCGCATAAGCTCTTATTTTAGGGGAATAAAAATACTCAAATTAAGGAGAGAGATACATGGACGCTTCCGCCTCAAATTACGGCATTCTCATTTCAAGACTAGCTTTAGGCGCATTACTGATCGCGCACGGCCTGCTTAAAGTTCTGGTCTTTACCATTCCGGGTACGGTTGGATATTTCGAAAGCTTGGGGCTTCCGGGCTTTGTTGCTTATCTCGTCATTTTCGGTGAACTCGCGGGCGGCACGGCGATCATCCTCGGCCTTTACACGCGCCTCGCCGCCTTCCTGAGCATTCCTATCCTGGCCGGCGCGGCCTGGGCACATATGGGCAATGGCTGGGTATTCAGCAACGAAGGTGGCGGTTGGGAATTTCCTGTCTATCTTGCGGTCATGGCGCTGGCTGTTGGCCTTATGGGCAGCGGCCCTTATGCAATTAAAAAGCTTCCGATCATCGACAATATCATACCTGAATTCCTGAAGGGCTAATGACAGACCAAACCAAAACAACGGAAGCGGCTGACGAACCTGAAATTGAACGTCTGGCAGACGACGAGGCATTCAAACATGACGTCAGCCGTATTCTTAAGGAAGCCGAGGAATTACGCATCGGCCATATGCGCCGTTATCGTAATCGTGGTTTTATCGCGATGACACTCGGGCTCACGATTGTCTGCGCGGGCGCTTGCGGATTTGGCTGGTTCCTGATTATGCACGGTGATATTCAAAAAGCCGTGGCCAGCATCGCACTGTCTGTGATCATTCCGATCCTTCTGTATCTATGGCATGACAACCCCATTGGGTCATACAACAAAGCCTTTAAAAACATCATTATGCCAGAAATTGCGAGAGCTCTAGGCGGCTTGCGTTTTAACCCCAATCGCGGCATTAACGAAAAAATCCTGAGCAAAACGGGCATTCTTCCAGCTTATGATGATTACAAGGCGGAGGATTGCTTCTACGGGCGCTACAAAAACGTCAAGGTCATGTTTTCCGAAGCGCAGCTAAATGTGAAAATCCATGCCGACCCGGTCTTTCGTGGTGTATTTGTGCTTCTTGAGGCCCCGCAAAAGATATTTGATGGTCACACCGTCATCACATCCGATGATCGTATGGCTGCAGAATGGTCAAAAACCCGCTGGAAAAACTTTAGCCGCACCCCCTTACCAGACAAAAGTGAGTACGATTCCGATTTTTTTGCTTACTCTGATAATCCGCAGCATGCCCAGAAAATACTCACGCATGATCTGCTGAAGGAATTATTTGAGGCCGGAAAGATTTTTGAACAGGCCCCAATAACCGCCGCGTTTTTCCGCAGTAAATATATCTTCATCGCCATCCCCTGCGTTCGCGACATGTTCGAGGCGTCAACGCTTCACGTGCCCGTTTCCACGCGTGAACACGCCATGAGCTGCAAGCGTGAGATCGAACAAATTCTAGAAATCATCGACATAGTTGATCTCTTTCAAAACAAGCCTTAATCTATTTTGTACATTTTAAAGACTGCGCGAGAAAGATCCCAAAATGCCAGACACATCCTCCTCCCC
>CAYGQP010000292.1:0-2694 GCA_964352115.1 uncultured Micavibrio sp.
ACGCACCCTTCTGTTCGATCCAGACAACTCACATGAAGAGCGCATATTCAAAGAACAATTCGCGCCAGAGAACTAAGGGCAAGACCTAGGACTTACGCGGCTTGTTCGCGTTCAGGTTTTTCAGCTTGCGATGCTCAGCCAGCTCATTTTCAATCTGATCGAGTTTTTCAGCCAACTGCTCATTGACATTCCCACCCTTAAGAATACCACCCGCAGGCACCAAACCAAGCTTTTCCGCAATGTATTGATACCCCTCTACCAAGTCACCGAGATCGAAACGAAAACGATCTTTATCAAGCTTCTCTCCGGTTTTTTCATCCCAAAGACGGCAATTATCAGGGGAGACTTCATCCGCCAGTACAAGATACAGCTCACCGTATTCACCATAAATCCGGCCAAATTCCAACTTGAAATCAACAAGGCGCAAGCCAATGCCCGCAAATAACCCATTCAGGTAATCATTCACACGCCAAGCCATCGCAACCATTTCCTCAAGTTCATAAGGGTCAGCCCAACCAAAGCTCATAATATGATCTTCACCAACAAGCGGGTCACCAAGCGCATCATCCTTGTAATAATATTCAATCAAAGGGCGCATCAAAACTGTGCCTTCTTTAAGGCCTAATCTCTTACATAATGATCCTGCTGCAATGTTTCTCACCACAAGTTCAATCGGAATAATTTCAACCTTGCGAACGAGTTGCTCGCGCATATTAATAGATTTAATGAAATGCGTTGGGATCCCGATCGATTCTAGCTGCGTCATCAAATGTGCGGAAATGCGGTTGTTCAGCACACCCTTGCCCGCAATCACGGCTTTTTTCTCGGCATTAAACGCCGTCGCATCATCCTTGAAATACTGAATAACAGTGTCAGGATCCGGCCCCTCATATAAAATCTTCGCCTTACCCTCATAAATCATTTTACGTCTGGACATAAATTTATCTCATTTCTTTGAACTTTATACTTCCATATAGCACTGTCATCATTGATAATCCATAACGTTAACATCATTCATAAAGTGAAGAGGTAAAAATGTCAGGATTTGGAGATCGCGAAAAAGGATTCGAAACGAAATTCGCCCACGATGAAAAAGTAAGTTTCGATGTCGAGGCCCGCTGCTCAAAACTCTATGGCTTATGGGCTGCTGAGAAGCTTGGCATACCGGAGGCTGAAGCTGAAGCTTATGCCCGCACAGTCGTTGAGGCAAATTTAGATGAACCAGGGTTCGAAGACGTCATTCGAAAGGTCGTTGCTGATTTTAATGACAAGGGTCTGGACATTTCTGATCATGAAATGCGCGTTGAGCTGGACAAGGCTCTCGAAAAGGCAAAAAATCAGCTCTCCAATGAATAAGGAAAACATATTCGGAACATAATAAAAGCCCCGACAGATATAATCGGGGCTTTTTTTATCCCTTTAACCCTGAACAACTCGCGCTCACTTCTTGCAAAGCACAAAGAAGATAAATTTTTGAATGCATTATAGGTACATTAGATTCTACGTATATTGCAAGAAAAACATTATAAAACTTGATGCAGCGACACAAAAATACAAAAGAAATGCACGATGCGCTATGAATTTATTCATTGTGCATTCATAAATCCAAAAGAACCTGTTCGACAAAACTTGAAATAACCCTTCAATGGCTATATCTGTTATGAAAGAAGGAATTCAAAGGAATAAAGATTTATGGCCGTAGATGCGCAAGAGCTTAAAAACTTAATTTTAGAGGGCATCCCCGGATGCGAAGTTCGCATAGAGGATTTACGCGGCGATGGTGATCACTATGCAGCCTTCGTAACATCAGCAGCGTTTGAAGGTAAAACCCGGATCCAGCAACACCAAATGGTATATGCGGCCCTAAAAGGAAAAATGGACAAGGATCTTCACGCGCTAGCCATTCAAACATCAACACCAGAAAACTAACTCTAAGCTTAAAAGGATAAAGACCATGCAAAACGTCGTTTTTGAACGCATCCAAAAAGACATCGACAACAATGATGTTGTCCTCTTTATGAAAGGTGAAGCCGCCTTCCCACAATGCGGATTTTCATCGGTCGTGGTTCAGGTTCTCTCGCAACTCGGCGTTCCTTTTAAGGATATAAACGTGCTTGAGGACAATGACATTCGTGAAGGCATCAAGGAATTCTCTAACTGGCCAACAATTCCTCAGCTCTATGTCAAAGGGGAATTTATTGGCGGATGCGATATCGTTCGTGAAATGTATGAAGCAAATGAATTACAGCAACTGCTCAAAGATAAGGGCGTTGAGCACTCCGCCGCTGCTTGATCTCAAACCCGCGTGACTTTGCTATCCCTGTGAATGCTGCACGATATCACCAGCCCAAAGCTGATCATGGTCGCAAGCATAACAGTCCCGCCATAGGACACCAGAGGGAGCGGTGCGCCGACAACGGGAATAAGCCCCATCACCATCGATATATTGATGAACACATAAAGCGAAAAGTTCAAAATCATCCCGAACGCAAGATAGCGGGTAAAATTCTGGCGGGCTTTTGACGCAATCCATAAACCATATATAAACACAATCCCATAAAGCCCTAGCAGCATAACACCGCCCAAAAACCCGGTTTCTTCTGCCCATAAAGTAAAAATAAAGTCCGTCTGTTTTTCAGGGAGAAAGTTCAAATGGCTCTGCGATCCTTTCAAAAAGCCCTTGCCTTCAAACCC
>CAYGQP010000293.1:0-1513 GCA_964352115.1 uncultured Micavibrio sp.
TCCATATAGCGCTCAAGGCGCTCTTTTTTGTGTTTATGTTCAACGACGGTTGATCCATCACAAGAATGGGCAAGGACATCGTCAAAAAAATGGTCAATCTTCAGGCGCGTTGTATGTTCGCGGATTTTCTCCGTGACGTAATTGGACAGGATGATTGAGCGCATGCCCTTTGTATTTAGCCAATTTAGCAAATTTAGTGCGCCGCGGCGTGTTCGTGCATTTGCGGCACGGGCCTCATAATCGGCCTGAAAGACTTCGTTTGCCGCTGCTTTTTTCTCCAGCACGACATCGACATTGAGTCCATTGCGTTTATAAAAATGCAAAATTGGAAATGTGAATGTTTCGCGGTATTGCTGAAGGCTGATTGGAGTCGCACCATAAAATTCAAGGCATACGTTGCCCGCAGCCCAGGACATCGCTGTGTCCGCAAGTAGTGTTCCATTCCAGTCAAAAACGATAAGTTTGTCATTTTTCATTCCTATATTTGAGCATGAATCCCTGTATCAGCCAATGTTTCCTCTCGCCGGGATACATGAATTTTTTCACGAATGCGGCGGCTAATCACATCCAGGACTTGTCTAGCCTGATCTGCTGTGCTCGGATTGCCATTAACCCAGCCGCGGCGGGCGAGATCGAAAACATCGATTAATCCGAGATCTTTGGCTATTTGTACGGCTGATACTGTTCGGCCGTAATAAAGGCTGAGAGGATCAGCGGTCCGGTCCGTTGGCGTTTGTTCAGGGAAATAGCGAATGCCCGAACGAACATAATCAACTTCAGTTTTAAGCGTATTAAGATGTGTACCCATAGTTTTGTCTCCTTTGGTTGGGTTTTGGTGGGTTTTCAAAAAAAGGAGAGCGGCCAAATGGAGGACATAAAAAAAAAGAGCAACCAAATGGCTGCTCTCTTTGAAACTTTAAGTATGTGTTTCTATGACGTTAAGCAGCCTTCTCCTTTGCAGCTTTGTCACAACACATTTGGGCTTGTTTGGCGATTGCCTCAAAGCCTGCAGGATCGTGGATTGCAATCTCTGACAGAGATTTGCGGTCAAGATCAATGCCAGCGAGTAAAACGCCGTGCATGAATGTGGAATATTTCATGCCATGAAGACGCGCGGCGGCGTTGATACGCTGGATCCACAAGCGGCGAAAGTCACGCTTCTTGTTCTTGCGGTCGCGATATGCGTATTGACCAGCCTTTTCAACAGCCTGAACGGCGGTGCGGAAACAATTCTTCCGGCGGCCGTAATAGCCTTTGGCTTGTTTGATAACTTTTTTATGTCTTGCGTGGGCGCGAGGGCCACCTTTAACTCTAGCCATTATGCAGCCTCCTTCTTCACCAATGAAACTTTCTTACGCTTACGGCCATATGGCAAGTAATTGCGCAAAACCTTGCGTGCATCAGGATCAGCCATAACGTCTGTGCCCTTTGCTTTGCGTTTCATTGATTTGGATTTGTTCATTTGCATGTGACGGGCGAAAGCTTGTTTAAACTTAACCTTGCCACCTTTTGT
>CAYGQP010000293.1:1523-2692 GCA_964352115.1 uncultured Micavibrio sp.
GCACTGGAGTGCGTTTTCATCTTCGGCATTTTTTTCTCCTTAGTTTTAAAAATCCTTTGCGCTTTCGCGTTCGGGATAAATTCATCTCAGCACTTGTGAAACAAACGCAAGATATCAATTAACAGCCGAGGCAGCCGATATTTGAGCCAGACTGTTATGAGTAGAAAGGGTTATACAAGGAAGTGATCAAGAAAATCAAGCTTTATTGTAAATTTTCATCTGTGAAATTTAATTTTGCCATAATGAAATTTTGTGTCTTATTTAGAAAGGTGATTTAATATGTAAAAAATTTCTTGACATGTCATGTGTGTTTATCTTATTGCTTTTCAAAATTATGATAATATCAATTTTAAGGAATTTTTATGGGTAAATATACGTTTGGATACACTTTTGGTATGCCTGCTTCTACGCAAGGTGATAATGACGCACAAGAGAGAAAGTTGAGGGCTATTTTTGGTGACGAAGCTGGCATTACTCCAGGTGGATCTCACAACCAGTGTACAGTCATTATTGATAGGCCTTTGAAAGATGCTGATGAAAAGCTCTTGGGGGATGAAAACATTAGTGTTGTTTCACGTCCAGTAGGCGCCTTGCAGAGAATGATTAGATTGAACTTTGAGGGAACAGCAACGGGCTTACATGACTCTGGGGACGGAGAAGCTCTACAAGCCGCTGTTGATAAAGCTGAAGCATATCTTGAGAAGCACGGAATTGCCCATGATGATCCAGTCCCAATGGGGAAACAGTATCCAGTGAATATTTGGGAAGATGCTCCTGAAGCATAGGTGAGAAAATATACTGCTTAGATGAAAAACCGGCCTTGGTCGGTTTTTTTTATGCTGGTTTTTTGGTTTCTTGCTGTTCGATGATGCTCTCTAAAAGCTCTAGCTCTTCATCAATCCGGGCCTGCCATGTCTGGATTTTTTTGTTCGCAAATTTTTTACCGTTTTTTGCAAAGGATTCACGGCGTTTGTGAATTTTTCGCATGTCCATGATGGTTTTCGCCAATCTTTCCGTATTCGTGCGTTCCCCGAACCTGAGTGCTGCATCGTTGGGTATGAATTTATCCGTATCCATGTCAAGGCCGTTTGAAGTGTCAGATTCGGGAATGAGCACGCAAAGGCCCTCGCTTAGCGCGGCTAGAACAGGGTCGCTGATGTTCCCCTCGG
>CAYGQP010000294.1:0-2662 GCA_964352115.1 uncultured Micavibrio sp.
GCTCCTGGATGGACAGCCAACCTCGCGGTTTTTCATGCCACTTCCCCTCGCCCGGAACAACCTCAACGGTGCATTCCGCCGCCTTACCTTCGTAAACATTGTATTTGCTGGATTTAAGATCTTCAAAATCCTGATGTGCAAACACCTGCTTGAAACTGCGCTTCCCGTCGAAAATATCAGATGATCCAACGCATTCGCCGCCCGCGCGCACATTTTGCAAAACACCCAGCGTCGCCGTCAAAACATCGATTGTGCCCTTTGTGAGAGCCTCATCGGGTTTTTTCACCTCAGGCCTTTTGTCATGATCCGTGATCACTAGCTCTTTAAACGTACCATCCTTGCCGTATTTATATTCGCTTACCTCATCCTCATCGCGCCACGTCGTCGTAGATTTGTGAAGCTCCGGTGTGAATACACCATTTTCCAGCACCCAGCCATGACTCTCAAATACGCCCTTCCACGGGGCAAGGGACGCAAGAAAGCCGCGCGTGTGTGCCTCAAGAACAAGGCTATAGCGATCATTATCCTTTAAATCGATGGTGAGTTTACCCTCCACCACATGTAAACCGCCAGCATATACGTCATAAAACATTTTCTGCTGACTTGTTGCTGCAGCATGGGCAACGCTTGAAAACGCGATGATCCCCGCAACAAAAAGGCTAACTATAAATTCCCGGCAATGTTGCACGTTCACCCCCCATTCCTTCTTTAAATGCTTTGAGCCCGGGCGCTTCGTCATGAACGCCCCCCAGATCAAACGAGTTTAATCCCATACCCGTAAGTTTTTCTAAAGACTGCCAAAGTAGTAAGTGATGCGCATTGTGGGCGCGCCCTGCTCGCGATGTCCATCCAATTTGATACGTGCAAGAACGCCCATGACATAGCAGCAGAATACCAGCAATTCTCTCCCCCTCCAACGTGTCTTTTTCTCCACCGTGCGGATCATGCGCCCACCCAATGATAAGCGACTGCGCGGGACCGAAAGTCTTGGCCAGAGCCATAATCACCTTTGCATCCGGACCGGCATAATTTCTCTCACGTTTATCCTGCTCATAATGGGACAGCAGCAGCGGCAAAGTGACGCCGCGCTCATCCCAAGTCATTTGAATCCCCGACCGCTCGGCTTTACTGAGCGCATTGCGCCATTTCTTTTTCAGCCCCGCCCGCAAATGTTCTAGTGAAGGCCTTAGGTCCAGCCATAAAGTCTGATAAGCCTGCGCAGCTGAGACCCGAAAGCCATTGTTGCTCATGATCTGCTGAATCTGTGAAGAATCTTCAAATTCAGGAATAAACCGTCGCCGTCGCCCAAATCGCCGCGGAAATTGCTGATTAAATGCTTTTACAAACGCTTCAAAGTGTTGCGCAGAACCAAATTCATCAAACCACAAAGGCCCACGATCCAAAATCACCGCATGGATCATGTTTTTCAAAACCGACGCCTCTTGAATCTGAACAATCCCCGCTTCCTGATCATCAATCATAATCAGCCCCGACCGCGACTTTTGACCGTATAGAGGGCAAAGAGCTCTGGCATAATTACAACTTTGAGTTATAGTGGATTGGGAAACCTTATTAAATTTGGTATTCCATTCAGAAAAATTTAAGGAATTCCATACTATAGTACAAATCATAGGAAGGTTTTATGTCAATTGATGGGGTGCCAGAGTCAATCAGACTCTTAACATGTTTTTTTGAGGATTGCGAAAACCAATTTCGCTTTCTGCAGGATGATTACGAGTACATTCAATTCTCAGGACTTGTAACCTACAGGCACAATCATAAAATCATCATTCCATTTCATTCCAGCACGAATGTTTCGCATCCCTATGTGGCCTGCGCGCGCTATGAACTCAAAGATTGGGCTTTTGAGATCGTTTTTGACGAAGATCAGATGAAAATTAATCAATATTTTTATCACAAGGGGATTCACAAATTTTCAAAAGATGACCTGCTTAAAACAGCGAAGAAAACGTGCGCATTTAAAGCATTGGACAAGCCCGTCGCAAATAAGCAATCCATAAGCGATATGTTCATGGAATTTGCCGATTTTCTCAAACGCTACAAAAATTGGGTCCTGCTCCCCGATGATAAATTCATCGAACGCGCCATTGTGATGAAAGAAAAGCTCATGGAACAACAGCTGCGTGAAAAACTGGACAAGGACATGAAAGACATCAGCGAAATGGCGGCCAGAGCCTACATGCAAAAAAATTACAAAAAAGTCATTGAGCTGCTCATGCCCTATAAACAAATTCTGACGGGTGCGGATCAAAAGAAACTGGTTCAAGCCCGTGAAAACATCCGCACCAGTATCTAAAGCCAGTCCCTATAAATCATTTGCAACAGCGCCAGTCCCGTAATAAAGTCGCGGCATTATGAGCCAAAAATACGATGTCATTGAAATCACAAAAAACCTTATTGCCTGCCCATCCGTCACACCAGAGGACGCCGGCGCACAAATTTATCTATCAGAGCTTTTAACCAAGCTCGGCTTTGAATGCCACCACCTCCCTTACGGTGAGGGCAAAGACCGTGTCCCCAATCTCTTTGCCAGATTAGGCACCAAAGGCCCTCATTTATGCTATGCCGGTCACACAGACGTGGTTCCCACAGGCCCGCTGGAGCAATGGACATCACCGCCATTCACGCCCCCCATCCGCAA
>CAYGQP010000295.1:0-2652 GCA_964352115.1 uncultured Micavibrio sp.
CTGCGCATTCTGGTCCGCAAGCTGAACACCCTCGTTGGTTTGAATAACCAAAACACCATCGCCGCGCTGGAAAAAGCTAATATCAATGAGCCCCGAAAGCTCCTGAATCGCATTGTCGCGCTCGTCTTGAGCCTGGGCAACTGTTTGCCCTGTGTTAATGCCTTGTTGTACCTGCTTGTTCAGATCTGCGATTTGTACCAACAGGTCATTTACACGCACGACCGTTGCTGCAACTTCATCCTGCGCATCATTACGAAGCGTTGTAATAAGCCTAGACAGTTCATTAAATCGATTTGCGGTGTCCTGCGCCTGATTAACCGCAGCAGATTGCAAAAAGCGATCTTCGGGAACATCGGATAGAGCAGAAAAGGCATCGCCCAATCGTGAAATCTCCGCCGCAACGGAAATTTCTGCATCTGGCGGCCCATGAAATTGCTGAATTCGCTCGAGAAAGGATTGCTTTACTTCAAGATTGCTGGTTGCACTAATTTGCGTCCACAAATCACGGGAAAGATTAAGGTCAACGTTACGAATAATCGTTTCACCAATAACACCGACCGTAACACCTGCAATAGATTGGGACGATTGCGGCAAAATTTTCCGCGTATACCCCGGCGTACCCACATTGGCCACGTTGGTCGAAATGACATTGATTTGTTGCTGAGAAATACGTAATCCAGCCAAGGCTGCGTTCAAACTACTTAGCCCCATGTGATGTCTTCCTTCTCTATCATGCAAAAATTTCCTGGTTTTTTATTTTTTCAAAACCATACCTTGCAAAGCAGAGGCCAAGAGTTGTTCACATAAGTAAGGGAAGGGGCAGAAAATCACAGAGAATTGTGATTTTCGCTATGTTTTTCAATGAATTGTGCGAAAATCTTATCTTGCGCCTAAAGAAACCATCTGATCTTTAATCCGGCCCTGTACCTTGGCGAGCGCCTCTTCAACCATCAACGACGTCAGCATTTCCTTGCGAAGGGCTGAATCATACATGTCACGCGCTTGAATGAGCTTAAAAGCATCAATCGACGCGCCAATACGGTCAATATTTGCCGGTTTATCATACAAATTCGTATAGAAATCAGGGTTTTGGTACATTTTCTTGGTCAGCATCTCCATTTGAGCATAATAGCTGGGATTTTCTCCCATAAATGTCTCAATTTGGGTATCGTCCATTCCAAAATCACGTAACAAGGCCTTCATAAAAGCCCCGCCCTGCTGATCTTGTAATGCGTTGCTTGCTCTCCCTTTCATGCTAGACAGGGAAATAAAGGAATTATGAGCCACACTATTCATCGCCATAATATGCCGCGCCTCCATATAATCGGGATATTCGGAGACAAGCCCACCACGATCCGCAACTTCAAATGGCTGTGGCCAGTATAAGTTTTTAGCAAGGGCCAGTATGTCTTCCTCGTCATTGGCTTTTTCGCTGTCTGTAAAATCAATATTGATCGTCAATGGAAAACCAAGAGTCTTTGCATAACTGACATCTTTATTCATGCGCTCAGGGTCTTCTGCCCCGACCTCAACCTCTCCACCATTATTGCTGTTATTATCCGGATTTAAGTCATGATCACACATCAGGCTCAGGCCATTATTGTTATCTTTGGGATTACAATGCTTCTTGCGGAATAGCTCGGCCCGCGCGACAACATCCGTCAAAACACTTTCAGATGTCGATGAATCATCAAGATTGCCATAGGATGCGAACAAAACCCTGTTCATCGCTTCCGCATTCGCATGCGCGCGCGTTTCCGTATCGGCCATACTTTTCACAAACGTCCCAAACTGACACATTTGATCGCTAACATGATAATCCTTATGCGCCTCCGCAACCAGCGTCTGATGAAGGCGTTGCGTTTCAAGTTGCTGCTTTCCATCCATAAACGTTCCGACGATCATCACGTAATCCATCATCACAACAGAAAGCTGTTCAGCCATAGATTGAAGCGCACCAACATAATTCGTCGCAACGGCCTGCGTGGCTTGCGAAAGCGCAGGCAAACATGTGCTTAACGGCGGTGAACCACAATGAGACGGCGTGAATTCATTAACCCCTGCATTCGATGCATTACCGCCTCCAGGCGCGCTGAGAACTTGGATAATTTTAGGGCTTTGCGGCACATCGCTCATAATATGTGACGGCGAATAAAACGCGACCTCAAAGGAGGCATTGCTCTGGTCATCAATATAAGAAACATTGTCCTCCGCAAACAAACCGACCCAATCCGTTTGACTTTTGATCTGCCGAGCGCCCGTGTTAATTTGAATGTCAGAAAAGGCTGACAGGCCTTGCGATGAAACATCCGCCACACCAGAGACAGGATCAAATTCCAGCGTAATCTCGTATCGCTCCGCACCTGCTTCTTGTATATGGAAGCGGTACATAACGGGGCCAGCTGGTTCCAAAGCCTTTAAGTCCAACTTTGCTAAATCAATCGCCGCATTTGTATCGATATTTTCCTGACCATCAATCTGAACGCCTTGTGCGTCAATCACCTGATAAGACAGTGTTGTCCCCTCAGAAAATCCTGAAACTGAGGCAACAGGAACCGGAGATTTCACGGAATTTTGATTTACATCAAGAAATAACCCGGACGCAAAAAACCCTGCGACCAAAATGATCGCCAAACATGCTAGTCGAAATAC
>CAYGQP010000296.1:0-2649 GCA_964352115.1 uncultured Micavibrio sp.
GAACATGAATGTATAGAAGACATATTTTCAGAATTGGATTTGAACATCATTACAGAAAAGCTTAAATCCAGAAAATCTGATTTCGCAAAAGACACGCTAAAGGCAATACAAAGTGCTTCGCCCACCAGTTTATGTGTAACGTTAGAGCATCTAAAGCGAGCCGAGGGCAAAACATTTGATGATGTGATCGGAACAGACCTCCTTTTGGCACATAGGTTCCAGGAAGAGAGAGATCTATACGAGGGCATACGGGCAGCCGTATTTGAAAAGGACCATGTGCCCAAATGGGACCCTGAAACGCTGAATGATGTGGTGGACACAAAGATCGAAGCTCTTTTTGAACCGTTGATTCGTGAGGGTATCATTCTGGATGTTCAGGGCATTGATTTTATTGACGAAGGTGACGCGCAGGATAAGTAGCGCGCGCGGTTAACGCAGGCTAAAATTAAGGCTTTTACAAAAGGGGTTTCTTTTATTATCATTGTCTTAAGTTTTGTGCCTTAGGGTTTTTTACCGTGCGTTGTGAAAAATGCACTTTTCGTATTGACCTTTCTTTAGGTTCTCTAGAGTATTTAATCAGTTATACAAATTTTGGAGTACACACGTGACAACACCATATTATGATTCAATTCAATTAATCGAACGCCTCCACAGGCATTTCCTTGATGTGCTCAAGGTTGAATTGGATAAAAAGGGCATTCAGGACATCAATAACGTGCAAACGATGATTTTGTACAATGTTGGTGATGATGAGATGACCGTGGGTGAATTGACCATTCGTGGCTATTACCTTGGGTCGAACGTGTCCTATAATGTTAAAAAGATGGTTGAAAACGGTTATCTTGAGCAGGAGCGCTCTGTACATGACAAGCGTTCTATCCGCGTGAAGCTCTCCACTAAAGGCATTGAGCTTCGTGATGCGATCTCTGATATGTTCCGCCGCCATGAATCACAAATCGAAGGATCGGAGCTCAGCAATGAAGAACTCTTGGGCCTCAATAAAACGCTCAACAAGCTTGAACGTTTCTGGGCCGGCCAAACCAGCCACGTCGGCGGGTATTAGGCCTTATCCAAAACTACATTCGTTTTCAACGCTAATTTTTATGCCGCTAGCAGTCGTATGGTTTGTGTTTGTTTTTATATAATTTATTATTCCAGGATCATTGATTTGTAAGCTAGCAAGGTGCTGAGCTAAGTGTCGGGTAAAGTTCATACATTCTTGTTCAAACTCCGGAGAACCATTGGGTATTGATTTGCTCAATTCTTCTGCAAATTTATCAACGGCAGTAACCAAATGCGCATTAATCGCGTAAGATTGATGGGGGCGAACGCTTACAAAATTCTCTGCAATTCTCGGTACACTATCTGGTAGCTGACGTATGCTCATATCACTCTCCTGATTTACTTTCAAAAAAAAATACTAGCACAAAAGTGTGAAGTTGTAAAATGTTATGTCAACTAAAAGCTTGGTGTCCGGTCATCGCGCGGCCCAGAATAAGCGCATGAATGTCATGAGTACCCTCATATGTATTCACGGCTTCGAGGTTTACCATATGGCGCATAACGTGATACTCATCGGCGATTCCATTACCACCGAGCATGTCACGGGCCATTCTCGCGATGTCCAGAGCCTTGCCGCAATTGTTACGTTTCAGAAGCGAAATCGCTTCACCCGCGGCGCGATCTTCATCACGCAAACGCCCTAAACGATGGCATGCCGTAAGGCCAAGTGTGATTTCGGTTTGCATATCGGCGAGCTTTTTTTGGATTAGCTGCTGCGCCGCCAATGGCTTGCCGAAAATTTTACGCTCCATCACGTATTCCCGCGCCCTGTGCCAGCAGTCTTCGGCCGCGCCCATCACGCCCCAGGCAATGCCATATCGCGCTGAGTTAAGACACAGGAACGGCGCGCGAAGGCTTGCCGCTTCCGGCAAACGATGTTCATCGGTGCAAAAAACCTCATCCAGAGAAATGCCGCCTGTTGGGGCAGCGCGCAGGCTCATTTTGCCCTCAATCTTTGGCCCTTCAAGGCCATCCATGTCCTTCTCAAGAATAAACCCGGCAAGCTTGCCGTCGTCATCCTTTGCCCAGACGATAAACACATCGGCGATCGGGGAATTGGAAATCCATTGCTTCGCACCTGAAATCTTGTACCCCCCATCCACAGATTTGGCACGGGTCTTCATATCATTAGGGTATGAGCCCACATCAGGCTCGGTCAGGCCAAAACCCCCGACAAGCTCGCCCGCGGCAAGACCGGGCAGGTATTTCTCCTTCTGCGCGTCTGTTCCAAAAAGGTATATCGGCAGCATAACCAGAGAGGACTGAACAGAATAACAAGAACGATAGGCGGAATCGACACGCTCAAATTCACGGGCAATGAGGCCAGCAGCCGTATATGATGCCCCTGCGCAATCATAGCCTTCAATCATGGGCCCAAGAAGGCCGAGCTTGCCCATCTCCCGCATAATATTGCGATCAAACGTTTCGGTGCGCGCCGCCTCTATAACGCCGGGTAGGAGTTGTTTCTGCGCAAAGTCACGCGCGGTTTTCTCAATCATTCGCTCTTCGTCTGAAAGGAGCTCATCAAGAAGAAAGGGGTCTTCCCAGTTAAAATCTGCTTTTTTCATGAAGCTAGCTTAATTGTCA
>CAYGQP010000297.1:0-2643 GCA_964352115.1 uncultured Micavibrio sp.
GCTTAATCATAGGTAAAAAACCTCAAATGCCATTTCGAAACCTCCTTAAAAAGCTCACAGGCGCAAACGATAAGCCGCCGAAAAAACTTCCGATGGCCATCGACGTGGCAACGCAAGCTGATCAGCGCGGCATCAAACAGGAACAACAGCACGCCTCGGAAGCCTATATGCATCTGAAAACTCGGTTTCGTGACATTGGCCGGATGAATGCGATCATCGAAACACTGGGCCGTGACTTCCTGACCGCCATGCCGCAGGGCGCCTATCAAAGCCGCCTTGGCCACATCGCATTTCTAAACCGCCGGATGTACGAAGACCTAACGGACAAACACGTACGGCGTTACCTTGATGATGCACAGGAACACCAATATACCCACCCTGATGAGTGGGATGAATGGGACACGGCAAATGTCCGCGAAATGGCCAAGCAATACTTAATGTATTGTAATATTGAACCAGACCTTATGGAACGAAAAGCGCGATTATCTTATGAAGGTCGTCGTAATCATCGCCGTGTAAAGGATAGCGGTGATTGGGAACAGGCAAAGGCATTTCTTTCTGCGCAAATTGATCTGCACCGTGAAATTGCCGATGCCAGGTGCGAAGCACACCAGGAGGATTCTGCTTATCAGATGCTGATGCAAGAATTCATGCCCGAAATGAACGTGTTTGAGGTTGAAAACCTTTTCTCTCAACATGAAGACGCGCTTAAAGACATCATGCCCAAGGTGCGCAAGAAGCAAAAAAGCGAACCTGTGCCAATTCCGCTGAATGGTGAATACGAGCAGGATGCCCAAATGTGGCTTAATCGTTCTATGCTTCGTGTTCTAGGATTTGATTTTAAACGCGGCGGCCTGTACGAAACCGGCCACAACCCGGTCGAGGGCGGCACACCGGAGGACACAAGGCTTGTCATCAGCAACGTTGATGAAAAAAACTTCATGTACTCCCTGAAAAGCGCGCTGCATGAGGGCGGTCATGGTCTTTATATTCAAGGCTTACCGCGAAAGGATTGGCGCTATCAACCCGTGGCCATGGATTTGGGCGCAGCCGTTCATGAATCACAAGCGCTGCTGATTGAAATGATCATTGGCCGCATGCCTGAATTCTTTGAATTCCTCTCGCCGCGCTTAGAAGGATTATTCCATGGCATGAATGCCCCGGCCCTTTCGCCGGAAAACCTGCTTGCGCTGAAAACCCGCGTCAATCCGGTTCTCGATCGCAAAAGCGCCGATGAAATCACATATTTTTATCACATTTTGCTGCGCTTCCGCATTGAGCGCGATTTGATCGAAGGATCACTCAGCATCGATAAAATGCCGCAAGCCTGGGTTGAATCAATTCATGACCTTCTGGGCATTCTGCCTAGTGACCACCTTGAGGGGTGCCTGCAAGACGTCCATTGGTTTGTCGGAAAATTTGGATACTTCCCCTCATATATTGTTGGCCAAATGCTTGCAGCGCAGCTTTTTGATACACTCAAAAACCAAATTCCTGATTTGCGCGACAACATTGCTCATGGTGATTTCAAAAATATCCGCAAATGGTTAAACGAGAACATCTATGCCAAGGGCCGCCTCGTCAGTATGCGAAATTTGGTTAAGGACATCACAGGACACCGCTTAAAAGCGGATTTCCTAGAGAAACACATCCGCAACCGCTATTTACATTAGGGCTTTAGATGATTGAATACATCTCAACGCGCGGTGGTGGACAGCCACAAAGTTTTGAACAGGTTTTGCTGCAGGGTTTGGCACCTGATGGCGGCCTATATGTTCCCAAAACTTGGCCACAAGTGGATCTTCTGCGCCTAAAGGGCAAACCCTATACCGACGTTGCTTTCAGCGTGATGTTCCCGTTTGTTGAAGGCTGTATTTCCGAACATGATTTCCGCAGCATTTTAGAACAAACATATGGCCCGAACGTTTTTAAACATAGAGACGTTGTGCCGTTACATCATCTCTCAGATAATCTCTACATCCTTGAACTTTTTCATGGGCCAACTATTGCCTTTAAGGATGTTGCTCTTCAATTCCTTGGTCGCGTTTTTGATCATGTTCTCACAAAACTGGATAAACATGTAACGGTTATCGGCGCAACCTCTGGTGATACAGGATCAGCCGCGATTGAAGGCTGTTATAAATCTGAGCGCGTCAATATGTTCATCCTGCACCCCAAGGGGCGGGTATCGGATGTGCAGCGTAAACAAATGACCACCGTAATTGCACCAAACGTGCACAATATCGCACTGGATGGCACATTTGACGATTGCCAGAACGCCGTAAAGGCCATGTTTAATGATCAAGCGTTTCGCACAGACATGAATTTATCCGCCGTCAATTCCATCAACTGGGCACGGATCATGGCGCAAATCGTTTACTACATCACAAGTGCACTTGAGCTAGGCGCACCGCATAAGGACGTCAGCTTTGTTGTGCCCACGGGGAACTTTGGAAATGTCTTCGCAGCATATTGCGCTCGCCAAATGGGATTGCCGATCAAAACTCTGGCAATTGCAACGAATAAAAACGACATTCTGACGAGATTTTTTGAGAACGGAACGCTGCAAACAAGTGCAGTTTCGCCAACGATTTCCCCATCCATGGATATCCAGATTTCCAGTAATTTCGAGCGATATCTCTT
>CAYGQP010000298.1:0-2636 GCA_964352115.1 uncultured Micavibrio sp.
CCCTCCATCAACCCGGCCTTTTTAATGTGCTCGCTCAGTTTGGCTTTGGATGGCAGCAAGCCGCCAGGGAAAATAAATTTTTGAATGTAATCACCGCTCCTGCGATAGCTTTCAAAATCATCGTCATTAATTGTAATAACCTGCATAACGATACGACCGCCAGGTTTCAGAACCTCCTGAAGCTTTTCAAAAAAGGTTGGCCAGTATTGCTCACCAACAGCTTCGAACATTTCAATCGACGCTACACGGTCGAATTGACCAGTAACATCCCGGTAATCCATGAGCAGAATTTCAACCTTGTCGTTTAGGCCTGCCTTTTCGATGCGCTTTTTCGCATATTCATATTGCGCTTGGGAAACTGTAATGCCGGTAACTTTACATCCGAAATACGTTGCGGCGTATTCGGCGAACCCGCCCCAACCGCAACCGAGCTCCAAAACATGATCACCGGGCTGAATGTCAAGGCGATAGGCTAGCTCACCATATTTGCGAATCTGGGCACTTTCCAAATCCTCAATGCCATCTGCGAAATACGCGGCGGAATAGGTCATGCTGTCATCCAGCCATGCCTTGTAAAAATCGTTCCCGATGTCGTAATGCGCATGAATATTTTTGCGTGATCCCTTTTTCGAATTGGGGCGCAGCTTATGAGCAAGTCCAGCCATAAGACGCATCAACGGCTTGCCCATCATGGCATCACGAAAGGCCTCGTTATTTTCAAGAAAGAGCAAAAAAAGCTCTGTCATGTTTGGCGAAGACCAGTCGCCCTCTATGTAAGATTCGCAAAAACCAAGCTTGCCTTGTTTCATAAATCTTTTGATCGGACGGTCATTGTACAGTCTTAGATAGGCTTCCTTGCCGGCCACAGCTCCTGAAAACACGCGAGTATTTCCGTTGGGCAATGTGACGTGCAATGTCCCGATTTTAATTTGCTCAAGAAGCTTAAGCGCCATTTTGAGTGTTCGTGATGGCGTATAAGAGGTGTTAATGAGCGGGGATGAGATCGGACCTGCAGGTCTAATAATTTCGACAGCTTCACTAATGTTCGACACGTTTTCGACTTCCTTTAACATAGATATTTTTCTCTTTTTCGGCCCTTTATCTCATTTGGATCAAATTTTTAACCGTTTGATTAGCTTACATCCTCAGCGGGTGGAGGTGGTTTGGAGATATATTTTGCCCCTTTAATCCAAAGCTTTAAGGCTTCCCAATGAATACCTACAATAACCTTTATCGTCATCAAAGGATGCCCCAATACCGCCCGCAGAAGTGTCTTGTCGTTTAAATCTTCACGCTGGCCATGCCATGTCGCTGTTAAAATCTTACCTTCCTTCATAAATTGATGAATGGCGATATTCAAGGTTTCATTGGGTTCGAATATTTTAAATTTATAGGTGCAATCCATGGGTATGAACGGGGAAACGTGAAAAACCTTCGCGTGTTCTTGTGAAATTTTACCCTGTTCTTCCGTGGGGATAAAATAGCCATGCTGTTCACCGAAGGTGTTTTTGACCTGATAGAGAATACCTTTGAGTGTCTTATCGGCCCCGTAACAAAAGAAAATGGTCAACGGATTAAATACATATCCCCAGAGTCGCGGAAAACCGAGCATGAAGATCCGCCCCCCCGTTAAGTCAACGCTTTTATCCTTGGCGGCTTTTTCAATCCAGGGTCGGACGTCAGACCCGTCGCGCAAGGCATGGTCCCTGTTGTTCACACTGACGATGCCCCAGCGATTAAACCGGAAATACTTTAGTGATTGATCCAGAGTTTTGAGATCATCAATATCCAGCCACAGAGAGAACACCCGATATTTCAGCTTATGCGTAAACGGCATATGGCGCTCGTGAAACACATCGCCGGTGTAAATTGCATTTTTGAGGATCGGGCTGAAGTTTTGATTATTCTGGCCGGGCATGGTGCCCCGCTGGTGATTTGTCCTGCACATCCCAAGGTCGTTTGAGCCCGCTAAGGCTCTCAGCCACGGCTAGTCCCGCACTTAGCCCATCCTCATGAAATCCGTATCCGCACCATGCGCCGCAAAACCACACACGGTTCTTGCCCTGAATGGTTTTGATGTTCTCCCACCCCTTTAGCGCGTCCAGAGTATATTGCGGATGATGGTAGGTGATGGTCTTAAATGTTTTGTCCGGCGCTGGCGGCGTTTCGGGATTAAGTGTGACGAACAAGTCCTGATCTTTTCCGATAAAGGGCTGTAGCTGGTTCATCCAATAGGATAGGCTCACGCGGTTATTCGATGTCGTGGCCAGATAATTCCAGCTGGCCCAGGCTTTATTGCGGTGGGGCATCAGGGCTTCATCCGTATGCAAATACGCCGTGTTTTCCTCATATGGGAAAGCTGAGAGGACGTCCTTCTCCCGGGGATTTGCATCACTGAGCATCGCCAGGCTTTCATCCGCATGGCTGGCCATGATGACATGATCAAATCGGTATTCGCTGCCATTTTTATCCTGAACGATCACGCACTCTGAGCCATCTCGGAAGACCGATGCAATTTTTGTATTGGTTTTGATCTTGTCCTGAAACCCGGCCGTTAGTTTTTCAACGTAACGCTGGCTTCCGCCCGACACTGTCCACCATTGCGGTCTGTTCTTTAGCAGGAATAAGCCATGATT
>CAYGQP010000299.1:0-2625 GCA_964352115.1 uncultured Micavibrio sp.
CCTCAGGGAGAGCAGTGCGCATGACATAAGGTTTTTGAAATGAAGCGTATAACAAATTTTCACAGGGTGCGGGTCTCTCGTGACCTGAATATAAAATCTCCTCCTCGAACTATGGATGATTCATGTCCTCCTCTGCTCAAATCCATCCGTCATAAACCACATGAATCAAATATAGTTCGAAACCAGCGCACAGCTGGAAAAGCGGCCGCTGTTGGTTTCGCTCTTGGTGACCGGTTTGCCCTCGGCCCACCAGATACGAACGAAACCTATACAGAAAATCGTAAGGCTGTTGGCTATGAGGCCTCCCATGATCAATTTGCCCTCATTATCATGGATTCCAGGTACCTTTAAAGCGCCAACAAGTTAAATTAACGATTTCTACGCGAAGCAGTTGCCGTATTAAAAAGTGTCCCTCGCGTCGCTGGTCGTCTCCGTAAAGCCCCCTCGCTTTATAGAGACGACCACATTTTTTTGGAAATCAAACCTATGCGGCCTGCGCGGCTTTTAAATTAGACTGCAGGAAATCAGCTGTTCTTTGGTTGGCCAGAGTTGCAGCCTGTTGATCGTAATGCATCCCTTGCCCACGAGCAAAAGCATGTTGTACCCCGGCATAAGAATGAAGAATAACGCGTGCATGGGCGGAAAGCGCATCTTTAATCACGGCCTGCGCATCCTTTGGAACAAACTCGTCCTCTTCCGCAATGTGAAGCATTAATGGCTTTGTAATCTGCGATGCTTCATCCAGCATGGTTTCAATGGCAACGCCATAATACCCTATGCTGGCATCTACATCTGTGCGTGTCGCCATCATATAGGCCAGCTTTCCGCCGAGACAGTAACCGATAGCAGCGACATGCCCGTTACATTTTCCGTGATTGCGCATGTACCCAAGAGTTGTTTTTAAATCTTCGATGCCCGCATCAACATCAAATTGCCCGAATAGATCAAAGGCACGCTGAAGCTGCTCCTCGTCCGAATCGACCAGTTGGATTCCTGGTTCAATCCGCCAAAATAAATCAGGGCAAATGGCAATATAGCCTTGAGCCGCCAGTTCATCGCATTTATCACGCATCTCCTGATTCACGCCGAAAATTTCTTGTATCATGATGACGGCAGGGGCGGGGGTAATTTCTGGGATAGCAATATAGGCTGTAAATGCACCACCATCGGATGCGGGAATACGAATGTCAGACATGTTTAGGCTCCTTGGCTTTGGTTTAACGCCCTCAGAACTTAGCAAGGGATGCGTCGTCGAACAAGCGCATTTGCCCTGCTCGAATATAACGCGTATTGAAGTGCGCGGAAAACTTGCCTACAGTCAGTCGCAATAGATATGCCATAAGGATAAGATTGATATGAAAGTTGTTTTTGATATTGAATGCACCCCCGAAGAAGCCCGCACCTTTTTGGGCCTTCCTAACATAGCGCCTATGCAAGATGCGTTGATGAAGGAGCTCGAGGGGCAGATGCGTGAGAACATTCGCTCTCTTGACCCGGAAACAATGCTCAAAACTTGGCTGCCCGCTACAATGCAGGGCTGGGGCGAGGTTCAAAAAATGTTTTGGGAGCAAATGGGCGTTTCGCCGGGCGGCTCTGATAAGCCTGCGAATAAGAAAAAGCCCTAGCGGAGCCTGTATGACTTTACGGCCTGAAATTCTGATGCTGATGCGGTTATTTTTAAGAGAAACGGGATGATTGAGACGGTTTTCGCACTTGCAACACCGATCGGTCGGTCTGGCGTGGCTATTATACGGGTTTCAGGAAGTGAATCATGTAAGAGTCTAGCACGATTAACGGGACAAAATCAGCGTTTTCATCACAGATTGGCAAGTTTATGCACAATTTCTGATCCTGTTTCACGTGAAACAATTGATCAAGCATTGGTTTTATATTTTAAGGGCCCGCATAGCTATACCGGTGAGGATGTCGTTGAATATCATGTTCATGGTGGAACGGCCGTTATAGATGCTCTTCTGCATGCACTTGGGCGCGAAAAAGACCACCGATTGGCGGAGCCGGGCGAATTCACGCGCCGGGCGTTTGAAAACGGCAAAATGGATTTAACCCAGGCTGAGGCAGTTGCTGATCTTATTGATGCCGAAACTCAAGCGCAAAAAATGCAAGCGCTGGGACAAATGGGCGGCGCGTTGTCTGATCTCTACATGGGATGGACAGAGCGGCTGACGAAACTTCTTGCGCATCTTGAGGCAGATATCGAATTTCCGGACGAAGACCTGCCGGATGAAATTTCACCCGATGTCATTGAAGCACTAAAAAAGCTAATGTCCGAAATCGCTGATCACTTGGATGACAATCAGCGCGGTGAGCGTCTCCGCGATGGTCTTCAGGTTGCGGTTATCGGTGCGCCGAACGCTGGCAAATCTAGTCTTGTAAATGCCCTGGCGCGCCGCGATGTTGCCATAGTTTCCGACATGGCGGGCACAACGCGCGATATTATTGATGCTCACTTGGACCTTGGCGGGCTGCCGGTTATTTTATCCGACACGGCTGGTTTGCGTCCCGATCAGATCGGATCTAGCGATCAGGATAAAATTGAAGAAGAGGGCATGCGCCGCGCGCTACAAAAAGCAGAAACAGCAGATATTAAAATCCTGGTTTTTGATG
>CAYGQP010000300.1:0-2616 GCA_964352115.1 uncultured Micavibrio sp.
TTGAGCGGCATGTGACCGCTTCGCAAGGCGATTTGCATATCGCGAATGGTTTTAAGACCCTGGCTTTTGACCAGAAACCCGCCGAGAACAGCTGTAAAGAGCGCGAGCAGCAGCGTGGTGGGCAATCCAATTTTTTCCCCGACGCTCATGAAAACCATGATTTCCAAAAATGGAATGACGATGAAGATGACAAAGAAGGGCATTGGCGGTTCTTTTTCTTTTTGTTTGGCGACTTGATGTCGCTTGCTCCTGAAAATATGTTAGAATATATATAGTGTCAAAGTTTTAGAAGAAAGGGCGATTGTGCCAGCTGATTTATTTGTTTATGCCTTGGTAGCCGCGGGCTTAGTTTTTTGGCTTCGCAACATATTGGGCGCTACGCAGGAAGACGAATCCGATCGTCCGGCCCGGAATGCCTCAAAATCTCTGGACAAAACGGCGCGCACATCACCTGACAATGCTGATTTTGCATTAAATGATACACCCATGACATCGCAGGACCGTATTATACAGCTTGCACAAAACCCTGTCGGCGCGATTGCGGTTGATAATAAAACGGCTGAGAACGGTTTGATTGAGATTTCTAAGGCCGATAAGGGCTTTGATATCGATATGTTCATGGAGGGGTCGCAAGATGCCTTTGCCATCATCGTAGAGGGATTTGCGCAGGGTGATCGTGATTTGCTTAAGGGGCTTTTGGATAAAAGTGTGTTTGATGCGTTTAATGGCGCGATTGATGAGCGTGAAAAGCTTGAACATACTCAGGAGACGGAAATTCATTCCATTAAAAAAGCTGAAGTTATCGAGGCCAAGATGGATGGGAAAATGGCCTTTATTACAATACGGTTCCGCGCTGATGAGACATCCGTAACACGTGATGAAACGGGCAATATTTTAGAAGGTCATCCCGACAAAACAACGGAAATGCGTGACATCTGGACCTTTGGTCGTAATGTTAAGTCGCGCGATCCGCGCTGGCTGGTCTATGAAACGCGCGGTGATTTTGACGGCGACAACGACCTTATTCCCGATACGCATTAATTGATATTCCCACGTTCGATAAGCCGTGGTACATAGAAAAGCATGAAGCATGCTTTTTCTTTTCTCATTCTCCTCGTTTTGATTTCTGCCTGCGCCCCGGTGAAAACGGAAAAGCAAGAGCCATTGGCTTTAAGGCCGGCTGGCTTTTCCGATCTTAAGGGCTGGAAAAATGATGATTTCACCGGGTTCGATCAGGCGTTTAAGCGATCTTGTGGTCGCATCAAAGGTCGTTCGGGGAATGCGCTTCTTGGGCCCATGAAACAGGCCGGAACAAACGGCCAATGGCAGGAGATTTGCCGCGATTTTAATGTGCTAAAAACCCCGGATACGTCTACGTTGCGCGCATTTTTTGAGGCTAGATTGCGGCCGTATCAGGTTTTGGGCGGTAATGATCCTAAGGGCTTGTTTACCGGGTATTATGAGGCCTCATTGCGTGGGTCGCGTTCAAAAACGGCGCGCTATAATATTCCGCTATACCAGCGCCCCGGCGACCTTGTAATGGTGCATTTGGGCGAGTTTCGTGATGATCTCAAGGGCGTTCGCATTGCAGGCCGTGTTCAGGGCGGAACACTTAAGCCCTATGAAAGCCGTGAGGAAATCGTGACGGGCAACTGGCCGCATAATGACAAGGTTCTGGTGTGGGTTGATGATGCGGTTGATGCTTTTTTTGTCCAAGTTCAGGGCTCTGGTGTGATTCAAATGGATGATGGGTCGGTTATGCGCATTGGGTATGCCGGCCAGAACGGGCACGTGTATTTTGCCATTGGCCGGGCGCTGGTCCACCGTGGGGAACTGGATAAGGATGAGGTTTCGCTGCAATCGATACGCGCGTGGCTGGAGGCGAACCCGGATCAGGCGGATGACATTATGAACACGAATAAATCTTATGTGTTCTTCCGTGAATTAACCGGCGCAGGGCCTATTGGGGCGCAGGGCGTGGCGCTCACGGCGGGCCGTTCAATTGCGGTAGACCGGACACTGCATAGCTATGGCGTGCCGATCTGGCTCGATGCGGATGCCCCCATTAAGGGCGATAACTCTATCCAACGCCTGATGGTTGCCCAGGATACGGGCGGCGCAATTCAGGGCCCGGTGCGCGGTGATTATTTCTGGGGTTACGGACCAGAAGCGGAGCGTATGGCCGGCGCGATGAAATCCGAAGGGCGGTATTGGGTGCTGTTGCCGAAATAATTTGACATAATGGTCTGTCCTGTAATAGGGTTCGGAAATTTTTGCGTTAAAGGATATCAAGATGAATGTAACAAATATTTCTGAATTGGCTGATCAGGTGGATGTTGTTCTGCTGGATGTGGATGGGACTTTATACCATCCAAAAGGCACGTTTGCGACAGGGCTGTATGATCAAATTGCCGCGAATTGGAATAAGATGGCTTTTGAGGACAGCGATTTAGAAAACAAGTTCCTGATGCGGCTTGGAAAGGATCAGAGCATTATTGGTTCCGAAGGTGTGCAATCGGCCCAGCTTGCACAGGCTTATCTTGCAATGATCAGGGCGATTATTGAAATTGGAAACAGAATGGGTGGCCCAGAACACAGCTCAAGGCTGCTTGATAC
>CAYGQP010000301.1:0-2610 GCA_964352115.1 uncultured Micavibrio sp.
AATATTTTCCATGACTTGCGTCAACCGGAGCTCAGACCCCCAAACAAAAATATCACGATTGGTTTTTGCATTCAGATTAACCGTAATGCCTTGCGTTTCCGCCTTGTTTGGCCAGCCCAGAATATCCTGAGCATCCTTGCGCAGCAGGGGGTCCTTATATGCATTGATGATGTTGTGCAAAATCATGCGAAGATCAACCAACGCCATTTGTTCCCGCGATAACTCGGAATCGAGCCGCGACGCATGTGAAATATCGCTGATCAAACGGTCCAGCCGGTCCACATCGTGTCTGATGATATCCATCAACTGCTTACGGTCCTTGTCTTTCTTAACGATCGAAGCGGTCTCAACGGCGCTGCGCAGGGATGTCAGAGGGTTTTTCAGCTCATGCGATACATCAGCCGCAAACCGCTCAATGCTGTCCATGCGGCTCCAAAGGGCCTTCGTCATTTCACGAAGAACAAGCGATAGTTCACCAATTTCATCGTGACGGTGGCTGAGGTCTGGAATCTCATGGCCTTCCGATTTGCCCTTACGGACATTTTCGGACGCTCTGGCGAGTTTTCGCAAAGGCCGTGCAATGGTCCCGGAAAGATAAATCGAAAGCAAAATCGTTACGAGCAAAGTCAGCACAAAGGCCTGAACAACATTCAACCAAACATCCGCAATATCGGATTGAATGTCCCTCGCCTCCCGCGTTAACAGGACTGCCCCGTATGTTTCGTTGTTTTTTACAAGCGGTGAGGCAGCGGAAAGCACAATGTATTCATCTTTTGAATTCCATGCAGAAATACTGTGATTTCCCTTAAGGGCGCTTTGTGCGTCGGGGTAATCATTGGCAGCGGCTGAATTTTTCTCAATATACAGCGGCAGCGTGCGGCGATCTGGCAAGAGCTTGAGCGCCGTACCAGCCAGATTTTTCAAAATCTCAATGGAATACAGCGTGTCTTTCACAGGCTCAAGAGGGACAATATGAATTGACCCATCCGGGTCAATCAGTTGGTGAGAATCGACCACCAGCTTTCCATCATTGTTAAACAGGCGAATGTGTTGATTCGTGGTAGCACTCAGCCGTCGGACCATTTGCCGCGCCGATGTTTCGGATAATTCAATGCGGGTTTTGTTGCGCTCAAACGGTGAGGGAGAAGATTCCTGATATGAAACGATTGCTCCTTCCGCAATCGCGGCAGAGATAAGCTCAGTCTCTGCGCCAAAGGTCTCAAGCTTGGCTTCGATTAACCGTAGCTGATATTGACCCAAATAGATCACTCCAACCAGAAGAATGAGCAGCGCAGCCGCGTTCACCCCGATAATTTTGATGGTCAGACCCGTGATCCGGCGCTCTGGTCCGCCCCAGTACAAATCCATCAAATTGTCACCGGCTTGGGCGATGTCAGGCGATGAAAGCCGGAACCATCTACTCTTCTTTGTAGCGGTATCCGACGCCGTAGAGGGTTTCGATGTGGTTGAACTCTTGGTCAACGGCCTTGAACTTCTTTCTTAAACGTTTGATGTGGGAATCGATTGTTCGATCATCGACATAAATATTCTCACCATATGCCAGATCAATCAACTGATCTCTGTTTTTCACATGGCCGGGGCGCATCGCCAAAGCCTTGATCAGTAAATATTCAGTGACTGTCAGATTGACAGGCTTGCCCTGCCACGTGCACAGGTGGCGCGCATCGTCGAGCCCCAATGACCCGCGCATAATGGTTTCGGCTGAATTTTCGGTGGACCCATCGGTATTGTTTTGCACGCTCTGACGACGGAGCAATGTGCGAATGCGCTCAATCAATAAACGCTGGGAAAACGGCTTGGTGATGTAATCATCCGCGCCCATGCGCAAACCAATGACCTCATCCACTTCATCATCCTTGGAGGTCAGAAAAATCACCGGTACGCTTGATTTTTCACGAAGCTTCGTCAGAACCTCCATCCCATCCATGCGCGGCATTTTGATGTCCAGCACCACAAGCTCAGGCATATTGGCCAACAACCCTTCAAGCGCGGCCTCCCCATCATTATAGGTTTTGACCTCAAATCCTTCGGCCTCCAGCGCCATGGTAACGGAGGTGAGAATGTTTCGATCGTCATCAACCAGTGCAATTTTATGCGTCATCATATGTCCTTAACTCCTTTAAGGCATATACTCATTCTGAATTGTGATCAAGTTATGGCAGCGTTATGAATTTTTTGAGGCCAGAGCAGAAATTTGTGTAAGAACATCTCCCGCCAAATACAGTGATCCACCGATTAGAATACGTCCATATTCTGACGTTTTTGAGATGGTTTGAACAGCCTCATTGGCATTAATAAAAGCCTGAATGCCGTTATCCTTAACTATGCTTTTGAGTTGCTCAACACTGAAGGATTGCGCTTCGCCTGAAATGGGCAATAGGCTCAGGCTTTCAATATGCGATAGAAGAGGCGTGAGAAAGCCCATCGGGTCTTTGTGCGCCATCATGCCCAAAACCAAATGAACCGGCTTAGGGTCGTTTTTTGCCCATATCTGGGCCTGTTTAGCTAAGGCTTGCGCAGCGTTTTCATTATGCCCGCCATCCAAATACACCTCCCATCCCTCAGGCGCATTTAAGCTCTCAGAAATAT
>CAYGQP010000302.1:0-1693 GCA_964352115.1 uncultured Micavibrio sp.
CGCCGAAGATGTGCGGCTCATTCTCGTTCCAAAAAATCGTAACGTCGAGCCAGAGCTTTTGATGGAGGCTCTGTTCCGCAACACAGATCTGGAGTCGCGTTTTAGCCTCAACATGAATGTTCTGGATAACGGCCTTGTGCCCCGTGTGATGAACATCAAGGAGGTGTTGAACGCTTGGATGCTTCATCAAAAAGAAGTTCTCGTGCGCCGCTCTCAATTCCGCCTCGAAAAGGTTCTGCATCGCCTGGAGGTCCTGGAAGGCTATTTAATTGTTTTCTTAAATATTGATGAGGTTATTCGCATTATTCGGTTCGAAGATGACCCAAAGGCAGAGCTCGCGAAAACATTTAAACTCTCCGAGGTTCAGGTCGAAGCGGTGCTCAATCTTCGTTTGCGCCGTTTGCATAAGCTTGAGGAAATGGAGATCAAGACAGAGCACGAAGCGCTGTCAAAGGAACGCGATGAGCTTGATAAACTGATTAAATCCGATGCACGTCAATGGACACGGATCAAGAAGCAAATCGGCGAAATCAAAAAGATGTTTGGCCCGGATACAATGTTGGGCGCGCGCCGCACACAGATCGGCATGCCACCAGCTCCGATTACGGTTGATCTGGACGAGGCCATGATTGAAAAAGAACCAATCACAGTCATTTGCTCTTTAAATGGCTGGATACGTGCCATGAAGGGCCATGGCCACAACCCCAAGGAATTCAAATATAAAGATGGAGATAAGGCCGGTGTGGTCTTGGAATGTCAAACAACGGATAAGGTGCTTATTTTTGGCAGCAACGGGCGGGTTTTCACACTTGGCGGTGACAAATTACCCTCAGGACGCGGCTTTGGCGAGCCTTTACGTCTGATGATTGATTTGCCTAATGAATCCGAACTTGTGGCGATGAAAGTTTACAGCGAGGAGGGACGAATTCTTCTGGCTTCCACGGATGGTCGCGGATTTATTGTCAATGAAAAGGATATCTTCGCTCAAACGAAAAGCGGCAAGCAGGTCCTTAATGTTAAAGACAAGGTTACTACAGCATTGGCGGTTCAAATCGCACCAGAAGATGACCATGTGGCAGTTATTGGCAAAAACCGCAAGATGCTTGTCTTCCCGCTTGATGAGCTTCCTGAAATGAGCCGTGGGAAGGGGGTTATTCTGCAAAAATATAAAACCGGAACAATGTCAGATGCCAAGACCTTCAATATGGAGCAGGGGCTGGAATATAAATACGGTACCGGAACGACAACAGTTGAAAACATTGAGCCTTGGGTTGGCAAGCGTGCCTCAGCCGGCCGCATGCCGCCAAACGGCTTCCCAAAAAACAATAAGTTTGACTAAGAATAACGCTAGAGACCTGGGACCCTGAGCCCTCTAATATCTGTCATGTGTATCAGGGCCATGAAGCGCTTGATGCCGGCCTCTGCGGATACGGGCTCTGCCTCCAACTTGGAAAACTTGAGCTATGGAAACTCAACATTGCCAGGCGTACGACGGAATGTCCCAATAGGAACTTGTGCCGGAGCATTTTCTGCGGGCTCCTCAGGTATCTCAATGAACTGCTCTTCCAGATTAAGATCCTCGGCCACGGCTTCTGCCTTCTTATTGTAATCCGGGTTTGTGAGTTCTTCACGCAAAAGAATAATACTGATGCGGCGGTTTTGCGCGTTTTCAGGATCATCAGGAAGAAGGGGG
>CAYGQP010000302.1:1703-2606 GCA_964352115.1 uncultured Micavibrio sp.
AACGCGGCGCGTGGAATTAGCTCTGTCTGCGGATAGCTCCCAAATCGTAAACTCCTCACCCCTTGATGTAAAGGGCACACTGTCCGTATGGCCACGAATAGAGATTTCATTAGGCAGGTCCTTAATGACATCAGTAATCATTGTGACAAGCTTCCTTGTCTTTTCAAACATTTGTGAGCTGCCTGAGGCAAATAAAGGCTCTCCATCCCTGTCAACAATCTGGATTCGCAAACCCTCCGGTGTCACATCAATGAGAATGTTTTTAGCCAGATCTGCAAGAGAGGAGTCGTTAAGGACGGCTTCTATGATCTCTTTTTTCTTTTCTTCGAAGCTTTTCTCTTCCTCGCGTTTCATAATCTCTTTGGCTTTATCAATCGCCTTTTCCTTCGCGGTTTTTTGCTTGAGCTGCTGGCTTTCAGCGTCGGATCGAATTTTTTGTCCTGTTGGCCGCGGCGTTGTTATCGGTTGTACGTTACTGGCCATAGCACCCTCGGGCGTCATAGTTAACCCACCCATAACACCGCCGGCGCCGCTTGTGGAATCGGAAACCTTGGGGTGAGTAGGGTCAAAATAATTGGAAATCGCGTTGAGTTCTTCGTCGGTGCTAACGTTCAAGAGCCACAAAAGCAGAAAAAATGCCATCATGGCTGTTACGAAGTCAGCATAGGCCACCTTCCATGCACCGCCATGGTGACCACCACCTTTAACGATTTTTTTGATGACAATGGTCTGGCCATCATCGCCGCCCTTGCCACCTGCCTTTTCGTTTTCAGCCACATTTCCTCACTTATTGACCGGGAGCAGGAAGCTCATTGAGGTGCTCTTCTAACTCAGTAAAGCTCGGTTGAACATCATGTGAGATTACTTTTCTCGCAAATTCGACAGCAACTTGCGGGGCTGCAC
>CAYGQP010000303.1:0-2592 GCA_964352115.1 uncultured Micavibrio sp.
CATTGACCCAGAGCTCAAAAAACGCACCAAAGCCGCCGACACCGCCGCCGCATGGCTGGAGGCCAATGCCGTTGCTGGATTCAGCGAGGATGAAGCCATTAAGATTTGGGGCAAAAAACCTGACTTCACTGCCACTTGGCACCTCACGCCAGAAAGCCCACAAGGCTGCAAGGCGCGCTACATAAAGCGCTTCCAACAACTTTACACAGATAGATAAAATCCAATCTAAGTTTTACGTAAAATTTACTCACAATTGATATTCTAAACTGACTAAAGGGAGAGTATCAGGGTAAAGGGGAATTTTATGACACTTAAGAAATATGCCAAAGAAGCATTACTTACACTATTCGTTTTAGGAACCATTATATACGTCGGCGGGAATTTTGGTGTAGAGCGCTCTGAAGCCGCTCAGGAAGTCAGAATCGCCACTTATGAAGACATGGTGGACCATCACATGAGTGACCGTGAACCAATCAAAATGGTTGAACTATCCAACGCAACATTCTTTCAAGAAAACTAAATATAATTATTTTATAACGTTTTATGCATTTTTTAGTTGACGCTCGAACTAAAAGAGCGCTAAAACGCGGCGATACGAAATTTAAAATATGATAATTCAGGAAAACAGGTAATAACCATGCCCGCAACATTGGCACAAGCAACAGTATCAGGCATGCAGGAACTCGGAACTGCTATATTTGGCCCATCAAATGAAGAAGTAAAGATCACGATTAGACAGCGCATCGCTGACCTTGATGCAGCTATTTCAGAGCTTGACGGTGACCATTCAGATATTCTTGCAGAATTGTATAAAACTGATGACCCCGATGTTGTCGCAGAGCTAGAAACCATTGTGGCCGATATTGCTGCCGAACAAGCAGCTCAAACAAATATTGATACAGCTCTTTATGCGGATGCTATTATCGCAGAAATGCAAGCAGATGAACTGCCTCTTATTTTTGCAGTTAGCTCCTTAGATCCCGCAACACGTGATATAGCACTGGCAACCGACAATGATAGAATTCTAGATTTTGCTTATCACAGCAAAGAAGCCACTAGTGATGTTGCCAAACCTAGCGGTTACAAAAATGAAGACGTAGCCTGGGCAAGCTCTGAAGCTTTCGTTCTAAAATAATTTCTATTGGACTTCTGAACCTTGCTGCGCCATATAAATCGCTATGGCTTTAACAGAGATTTCAGTCCGCGGTGCGCGGGAACATAATTTAAAAAACATTGATGTCGATATCCCCCGCGACAGCCTCACGGTTGTCACCGGGCTATCGGGGTCTGGAAAATCTTCACTCGCCTTTGACACCATATATGCCGAGGGGCAGCGCCGCTACGTCGAAAGCCTTTCTGCTTACGCGCGCCAGTTTCTGGAGCTTATGCAAAAACCCGATGTTGATAGCATCGAAGGCCTGTCACCGGCGATTTCGATTGAACAAAAAACGACATCCAAAAACCCGCGCTCCACCGTGGCCACCGTGACAGAGATTTATGATTATATGCGCCTGCTCTGGGCACGCATCGGTGTGCCCTATTCCCCCGCAACGGGAAAACCGATCGAAAGCCAAACCGTTAGCGAAATCGTTGATCAAATCATGGCCATGGGCGATGGCACGAAGCTTTACCTCCTCGCCCCGATCGTCCGCGGCCGCAAGGGTGAATACCGTAAAGAATTTAAGGACCTTCGCGCCAAGGGGTTTCAGCGTGTGAAGGTTGATGGCACGCTCTATGAAATTGAAGACGTGCCAGATCTCGACAAGCAAATCAAACACGATATTGAGGTTGTGGTTGACCGTATCGTCATCCGCGATGATTTGGGCAATCGCCTTGCTGACTCTGTTGAAACGGCCCTTAGGCTGGCCGATGGTCTAGTGATCGCAGAAAATGCCGATGATGGTGAACAAACCATATTCAGTGAAAAATTCGCCTGCCCAGTTTCGGGATTCACGATTGCGGAGATCGAACCGCGCCTGTTTTCCTTTAACTCCCCACACGGCGCCTGCCCGGCCTGTGATGGCCTTGGCAAGCGCATGTATTTCGATGAACAGCTTGTTGTGCCCATCGGGTCAAAATCTCTGCTGGACGGCGCGATTGAGCCATGGTCAAAAAGCTTTGCGCCGTTTTATATGCAGGCGCTGGAGGCCGTGGCAAAACACTATGGTTTCAGCCCTTTTGTGCCATGGAAAAAGCTCAAACGCAGTGAACAGGACGTTATTCTCTTCGGCTCCGGTGATGAAATCATCCCTATCACCTACAACACCAAATCCGAAAGCACATGGAAAAGCAAAAAGCCGTTTGAAGGCGTCATCCCCTCGCTGGAGCGCCGCATTTTGGAAACCGACAGCAATAAGGTGCGAGAGGAACTTGCAAAATACCAGGCCACCGCCCCCTGTGAGGCCTGCGAAGGATACCGCCTCAAACCCGAAGCGATGGCCGTCAAAATCCAGAAAAAACACATCGGCCAGATTAGCGAACTGAGTATCGAAGACGCATTTAACTGGTTCGGCGCGCTGGAGGAAAAACTGAACAAACAACATCAGGAAATTGGCCGCCAGATCATGAAGGAAATCAATGAACGCCTGACGT
>CAYGQP010000304.1:0-2553 GCA_964352115.1 uncultured Micavibrio sp.
GATGTTGATCGCGGTTCAACTTTATGTGTCGGGCAATGTGTTTGCGACCGTCCTGGGGCTCGAAACCTGGATGGGTATATTCTCTGTTGCGCTAGTCGTTGGCTTTTATTTGTTTTTCGGCGGCTATAGCACGGTCATAAAAACGGATGCCATCCAGTTTTTCTTGATCTTATCCTTGATTGCGCTGCCCATTTTCTTTGCCCCGCCAATAGAGGCGGTCATGGACTTCAGCACAATTACCTCTCTCGGCTTTAGCACCTCATTGGCGCTTGTTGGAATTGGATTCTTCTTCGCGCTCAGCTCCGGCGACAACTGGCAAAAAATATTCTCTGCAAGGGATGACAATGTGGTGAAGCGCAGCTTTCCTCTGGCAGGGGTTTCGCTTCTAATCATGACCCTCAGCTTGATATATCTGGGCATGGCCTGCGCACCATTCCTGCTGGAAAACATTGCAGCCCCTGATGCCTTTTATCAGATTTTCACAGGTGATTTTATCCCTCCCTATCTTCTGGCTTTCATCGCGGTTGTTGTTATGGCGGTGTGCATGTCAACCATGGACACCTATTGCTATCTATGCGCGGCAACAATTGCCAAGAACTTTTTCCCGGAGAAGAAAACAGAAAATCGCGATGATTACATTAAATTCTCGCGCATTGTGATGGTGATTATTCTTTTAAGCATGAGCGTCTTGGCGTTGAGCATAAGCGACGTCATCCTGTTTGTATTTAAAGCCGCCAGCATTCTGTACATTTTGGCCCCCATCTATCTTTTTGGCTTGTTTTCAAAAAGCAAAACCCAGAATGCTAAGACAGATAAGCTCATCGCACTATCTGTTGGGATAACTACAATTATTTATGCCTGTATGTTTTTCACCAACATGTTAGACGACCCCATCTACACAATGGTTCCCGTCGTCATCAGTGCCTTTCTCGTTCCCCTGTCGATAAGACTAGGCAAGACTTAAAAAACACTTAGAGCATTATAATTGTCTACTTAGCTTGACAATCATGTCCTTCTTTGATTATGTCAACGCAAAAGGGAGGCTAAACATGGCTGGAGATAATTTTGCAATATCAAAACAGGTTTGGGTAATCGATTTAAAGGCATTGGTGTCCGAGGACACGCTTAGAAGCATGACACATCCGCGCTCAAATCTTGAACCCGAAATGCATGGTAATAGCATGCTGGGTAGCTCAACATTTAAGGAGTTTCAAAAGCGTGGGGGCAGATTGGTGTTTATGCACGACCTTGATAAGACCGATCAAAACTATGCCGCCGCACAAAAAGCGTTGTCCGAAGCACTGATCCAAATGGGGTTTCAAACAAGTGCGAACGATAATGTGGGCACAATGGATATAGTAAGAAAACCAGAAGGCTTATCCAACGGGTTTTTAGAAGAATTGGGCTGTGACCAAGATGATGTCATGACCATTACTGATGACATAGATTTTGCGAAACAGGCCGTAAAAACAGGAATTTATACAAAGCTTATTACAGACTTTAATACCGGGCAGGAGATTAGGGCGGGCGAGCCTGATTTGGAATCTAATCGAAATTTTTGCATGACAACAAACACAACCTTTATGTTTTTGTTTATTCAAAACAGTTGGGCAAGCCAAGATCGCTCAAGAGCACAACCCCTCCAATCTGCGCTTGGATAACCTCCTCAAAATACATATAATCTGCTCATGCCAGATTTTTTCTATGAGGATAAACATGATGGAATAGTTTGCGGAGTCGATGAAGTTGGCCGCGGCCCCCTCGCCGGTCCCGTTGTAGCGGCCGCAGTTATTATTCCCCAAGATGTTCGAAATATGGGCTTCATAAAGGAGCTGACGGACAGCAAGAAACTCAGTAAGACCAAGCTCGAAGTTTTAAACACCCTTATCCATGAACATTGCCACCTCAGCATTATTGAACTTCCGCCTGTTGAGATTGATCGTCTCAACATATTACAGGCGTCTCTTAAGGCAATGAAGCAGGCTATAAAAGGACTTTCTAGCCCATCACCTACTCATGCGCTGATTGATGGTAATCGATGCCCTATCGGACTTCCATGTTCTTCTGAATTCATTGTGAAGGGAGACTTAAAATCAACATCCATCGCCGCCGCATCGATCATTGCAAAGGTTCACCGCGATCACATCATGAAAGACCTAGCGGAGCGTTATCCGCACTATGGTTGGGAAAGAAATTCCGGCTACCCGTCAAAGGAACATCGCGCCGCTATCGACGAATACGGCATTACAGAATTTCACCGAAAATCTTTTGCCCCCGTACGCAATTACTTGGAATTTGGTACAACAAGCCCACAGCGACTCTCGGCAGCCTAGAGTCCTGACTCCATTACACGAATCCAAAAAATTCACAAATTTTTCCACTGTTTTTTCTTGACGTGGACTCCGTTTTGACTCATGATTCGACCTCTTCAAAAAAAGGAAAATATAAATGTCGAGTCCAAAGAATCACATATACACAGGTGACTGTATTGAAATTATGCGCAGCCTAGCTCCCGAAAGCGTGGATTGTATTTTTGCGGACCCTCCATACAAC
>CAYGQP010000305.1:0-2548 GCA_964352115.1 uncultured Micavibrio sp.
TATTCATACTATCATTAATGATACAAAATGTATCTTACGCAAACCTTAAATGCAAGGAGAAGCTATGCAAAAGTCACAAGACGAAGCCCTACTTAAAACAGTCAATTTAATAGAGAGTATTAAGAAGAGCGTTGATAATCTTAAAGTAGAAATAGATCATATTTATGAAGCTGCTCAGAATGCAATTAAAAACAAGGGAGCCGCATAATGCCATATGTGAAAAATTACGATTTCCTTGATAAAAATAACTGGCCTGGTTTTGCAAGCTCAAATGAAGAGTTTGATTATGGTCGTCAATTGGCTGAAAAGACAACGGACACCATGCTTCGTGTCATAAATCGACTTGAAAGAGAGAAGAAACTATCTGAGCTAAAAGATATGATTATAAAAAACTTAAAGGCTGCATCCAAATATAAAGAAGACATTCAGGCCAATGAAAACCTATACGCCGGATGGAAAAGTTTCTCTGATGACGAGCACAAAGAAGCAGCCTAATCCAACGGTGTAATTATTTTGCAGCCACCTTAAAGGCCCTGTATTTTATTTGCACAATCTCAAAATTAGATTTTTTTTGATGAATGCTTTATAGGTGATTATTCACTTTCAAGAGGTTTTAACATGAGACATATTTTATTTATCCTTTTTCTACTTATTGCCGTACCCGCAGATGCACAAAACAAAAGCTATCAAGGTCAGTATACGATCAACAAATTTGCGCCCCAAGCAACCCCCTCTCCTAACTTTGGCAACAAATTCAGCAACAGCTATAACAGCCCGCAGCTTTACACAAATGACGGACAGTATAGGGGAAATTTGAATACAAATAGATTTGATCCCAATTCTGTCAGCAATCCATACGGTCGTTATGGGAGCAAGTTTTCTCCAGACAGCATTAACAATCCTTATGGTGCAGGAAGTCGCTACAAGCAAAATTCACCGTATAACCCTTATGGCCAGGGTCTAAGGGTATATGAATGAGCGCTCAAGGTAGCCGCTCTGTAGCCACCCAGATATCCGCCGCATTATATTTAGGTATAAGTCATTGAAATAAATGGTGATCGCGCAGGGATTCGAACCCTGGACCTACTGATTAAAAGTCAGTTGCTCTACCAGCTGAGCTACGCGATCACAGTGATGAAGGTTTCATCAGACGGACGCACAATATGTATTTAGGGAGCACCCGTCAAGCTTTTCCTTACGTTATCTTGATAGAAGATCATCTTAACTTTTTCTGCAGGCGTTCATAGACCATTGGTGTTACGAATTGCTCAACATCGCCGCCCATGGCACAAATTTCCTTCACGAATGATGCGGACACAAATTGCCACTTATCCGACGCCATCAAAAACACTGTTTCAATATCGGGATCGAGCTTTGCGTTCATCCCCGTCATCTGGAATTCATATTCAAAATCCGAAACAGCACGTAGGCCGCGAAAAATACAGGTGGCATTGGCGTTGCGCGCAAAATCAACCAAAAGCCCCTGAAAGGACTGCACTTCGATTTCACAGCCTTTTTCATGAAGGTTATCAATGTCGGTTTGCGCCATAGAAAGGCGCTCCTTCATGGAAAATAACGGCCCCTTTCGCTTGTTATCGGCCACGCCAATAATAAGCTTATCCACCAGCTTCGAGGCACGTTGAATAAGGTGCAGATGCCCTTTTGTTATAGGGTCAAAGGTGCCGGGGTAAACACCGATCAAATACTGTGCATTGCTCATACAATTGATGATTATACAAGTTCAGACAGAAGTAAACCTCTGGATTGACGCTCAATGTCCTTCTTGGCCTCTTTTGTATGGGCCTCGGCAAGCTGACGCTCAATATATTCCTGAAGCTTATCTCGCATGACGGCATCAATTTGCCCCTCAAGCTCGGCATACTTCTCGGCAGGAATCTTTTTCTTCAACCCGGCAAGTTTTTCCTCATCCAAACCGCGTTCGGACAAGGCCTCCTGACGCTTCATCGCGACCAGCTTCTTCCTGTTAAGATCCTCAGCATAGGACCGCAGGCCCTTGCGCTTTATCTCCTCAATCTCCTTAGGTGTTTGAGATTCTTGAGATTTCTGAACTCCAGCAGACGGCTTGAAAAAATCCAGTGCGCCGCTTAACGCAGATATATTCATGGTGATCCTCTTCTATCACCCGGCAAACCCAGTGAAAGAAGAAGCAAAATCTGTGCCGTACATGCTAGATATTATTGACACAGACTAACGATCCACTTAACGATCAAATATGACAAAAAAATCAAAACAAGAACGCTTTGACGCAGAAATCTGTGTCGCCTTAAGATCTATTAAACAAGGCACAGCCACCGATATCGCGCGCAAAATGGGTCAGATGAACCAAACGCGATTACACATGCGCCATGTTATGGGATCAAAACTAGCACGCCATTGGCCGCTTGCGGGCAAAGAAAAACTTTTCATGCCTGACACCCAAAAAGTCCACAACGCTTGTGATCGTCTACAAAGACTCGGATATTTAAAAGGCGAAAGGCGAGAAGAAAATCGCAATACTAAAACAGGCATAACACCCAAAACATATTAC
>CAYGQP010000306.1:0-2529 GCA_964352115.1 uncultured Micavibrio sp.
GCCCCCAGCCATTGGATGTTTTATGTGTCTATTCTTGGTCCGGTGTCGTGCTTTGCCTATTTCGATTTAGTTTATTTCCGCCAAGCGGCAACATCCGGCGCTGGTATGATCACTAGATTTGAAGGTCTCGTGGTTGGTATGACATTCGTTATGTGGTTGCTCATCGATCCTGCCTTGGTTCTTCAATATATTGCTGAACCTTTAAGGGCTTTGGGTATTTTTATGACAATGGGGGCCGGCGTCTATTTTGCATTGAAGATGCGCCGCTGCCAATTAACACTCGGAACGCTGAAGGCCATGCTGCCTGCATTATTTTGCGGCGCGTTGGGCATAGTTTTTGGGAAGCTTGCCATGGTTTATTCTGACTATCACACGGGCGTTTGGTATTACGCATTTTCGCAGAGCTTTATGGCATTTTTGATCTATTCAACCATCCTTGCAATACCAAAACTCTCTCGGCGCTTCGGCGTTTCCCCAGATCAGAAATTGTGCGATAAGCGCGTTTTAATTGCTGGTGTCTTCTTGGCGATGGGCTGGCTTGTTCATGCGATCAGTAAATACTACGCGATAACCGATGTAGAAAACCCCGCATACGTAACAATTATAGGCCTTACCGCGCCGTTTTTGGTGGTGTTGATCTATCGCGGTATAGGGCGTCGTGAAGAGGCTGATGTAAAAGCCGGTCTGGGACTTCTTTTATGCGCCATAGCGCTTGTTTTTATTACCCAAGTCTAAACGGTCTAAAGCCACTGGAAAACTGCCATAAAAACCATGTTTTTCCCTAGGTTTTCACATGACCGTATGCTATATAGAAATATTGCGAAAAACAAAGCAAATATAAGGGTTTCCCAGCAAATTAAGGATGAATATTTTTTATGAGTGAGAATGTAGCCCCGACGGCAAAAGAAACGACGGAAGAAGTTATTGAGGGCGGCACTTATGGTGCTGATTCGATTAAAGTTTTGCGAGGTCTTGAGGCTGTTCGCAAGCGGCCTGGAATGTATATCGGCGACACTGATGATGGTACGGGCCTGCATCATATGGTTTATGAAGTCGTTGATAACGCAATTGATGAAAGCCTAGCAGGGCATTGTGACCGTATTGATGTTATTCTCAATGCCGATGGTTCAGTTACAGTACGTGACAATGGTCGCGGTATACCGGTTGATGAACATTCTGAGGAAAAAGTCTCCGCGGCGCAGGTGATTATGACCCAGCTTCATGCGGGGGGTAAATTTGACCAGAATTCTTATAAAGTTTCCGGGGGCCTTCACGGTGTTGGTGTCTCTGTTGTGAATGCATTGTCTGAACATCTGGACCTGCGCATTAAGCGCGATGGCAAGGAGTGGTTCATGCGCTTTAAGGGCGGTGAGGCTGGCAAGGATCTTGAGGCTGTGCGTGACCTGGAGGACGGAGAACGAAACGGAACCGAGGTCACATTCCTGCCATCAACTGAAACCTTCACGATGACGGATTTCGATTTTAAAACGCTTGAAAACCGTCTGCGCGAACTGGCGTTCCTGAATTCCGGTGTGAACATCTATCTTTCTGATCTGCGCGGCGAAGATATCCCGGGCGGCGATGCAGATGAGGAGAAGGCTGCCGAAGCGAAGGTCGTGCATTTACACTATGAGGGCGGAATTGAGAGCTTTGTTGAATATCTTGATCGCACAAAAAAGCCAATCATTAAGCCTCCGATCAGCGTTTCAACATTCGATGAGAAAAGCGGGATCACCGTTGATGCAGCGCTGGAATGGACCGACGCTTATCACGAAACCATGCTGTGTTTCACGAACAATATCCCTCAGCGCGACGGTGGAACGCACCTTGCTGGGTTCCGTGCGGCTTTGACCCGTGTTGTGGGCAAATACGCGGATGAAAAAAAGCTCATCAAGAAAAATGATCTAAAACTGACCGGGGAGGATATGCGTGAGGGATTAACCTGCGTGCTATCCGTGAAGGTCCCTGATCCCAAATTCTCCTCGCAAACGAAGGACAAGCTCGTTTCGTCTGAGGTGCGTCCGATTGTTGAAGGCGCGATTAACGAGAGCCTTGGCACCTGGCTGGAGGAACACCCGGCCGAAGCAAAGCTGATTGTAAACAAAATTCTCGAAGCAGCGTCAGCGCGAGAAGCTGCGCGCCGTGCGCGTGACCTAACGCGCCGCAAGGGGGTCATGGATGTCTCTAATCTGCCCGGTAAGCTTGCTGATTGTCAGTCAAAGGATCCGGCGGATTCTGAAATCTTCATCGTTGAGGGGGACTCAGCGGGTGGTTCGGCCAAGCAAGCCCGCCAACGCCGCAATCAGGCGATCTTGCCTCTCCGCGGTAAAATTTTAAACACTGAGCGCGCGCGATTCGACAAAATGGTCGGCTCTGAACAGATCGGTACACTCATTACCGCACTTGGCACGTCTATCGGCCCGGATGAGTTCGATATTGAGAAGATCCGTTATCACAAAGTCATCATCATGACAGATGCGGACGTGGATGGATCGCATATCCGTACGCTTTTGCTGACGTTTTTCTTCC
>CAYGQP010000307.1:0-2521 GCA_964352115.1 uncultured Micavibrio sp.
ATACAGATGTGCCCCAATCCAGTCTTCATGTGGTTGGCGACACCAGAATTGAGGGCGCGGTTACAGCTACGAATTATCTGCAAACCGGCGATGGTGGCGGCGCCGTTTGCGATTCTACGGCAACAGGCGCGATTAAAATGAACACGAATAATGTCATGGAATATTGCGACGGAAACGGTGAATGGCGCCCTCTTTTGAATGATTATAACGATGTGAGTTGTACAGGTCGACAAGCAGTCAGATCCTTTGATGATGACGGCAAGCCGGTATGTGGAAATGTTACCGTACCTATTCCTGCCGTCACTGTTCAGGCTTGCGGGAGCGGCCAATACATGAGCGGTGTGACCAATGGCCAGCCAGTCTGTGTTACTTTCCAGCAGGCTGGACCAGCGCAGCCTGCCCCTTCAGGTGGAAATCCGCCGCCAGCTGCTTCGATAGCATGCACTGGCTCCAAGATTATGCAGGGCATAGACGCAAGTGGAAATGCAATTTGTCGTAGCATTGCTGAATTGTATGAAATGCAGATTGTGTCGGTATCCGATACGACTGCGGCCGGCACGAATGTGGCAAAATGCCCAAGTGGCACTATTCTAACCGGATGCTCAAGTGTATTTCCCGGCAATCGTATAAATGGACGCTCACCCGGGGTTCGTCCTGTAAATAATGGATGTGAGGGCGCTGCGGGATCAGAAACGCTCGATATTCATGCAATTTGTATGAAAAGCCGTTACTAAGAGCGTTAAGAGTTTAATTTTTACACGCACTGCAAACGCCATGAATTTCCGCGTTCCAATAGGATATTTTAAATCCGGAGTTTTTCGTCTTTTTTTCTAGGCTATCTGGCAAGCTGCATAAATGCGCCTCTTCAACCTTTCCGCACCCATCACAGATCATAAACTGCGATCCGCGGTGTTGATGATCGACCTGACAAGTGATGTAGGCATTCAAACTCTCAATCCGGTGCACAAACCCGTGTTTCTGTAGAAATTCCAGCGCCCGATAAACGGTTGGTGGCTTTGGTTTATCAAGCTTTTTGCCCAGCGCATCCAAAATATCATACGCGCTGAGGGGCTGGGATGATTCGGCAACAATTTCGAGCGTAAAGGCGCGCGGATCAGTGAATCTAAAATCATGAGCCTCGCAATAAGACTGTGCGGATTTCAGAAGTTTCTGCGCTTTACCGGACATGGGCCATACAGGTAATCAATTAAAACCGCATACCGGCTAAAATCAGAACAAGCCCAAGAGTGTAAACGATGAAGGCCACAAGAATAGACAATGGAGTCGTGCGTCCAGCGGCTACCTCAGCCTTGGCTTGAGAAGACAAACGAGACACAAGGTCACTCAACGTGAAGGCTACGAAGTCCCCTTGAGAGAGCATACCCATAAGGTTTCCTTCTTCGTCCACAATGGGCATGTGGCGGAATCGGCCCTGGCTCATGCGGCGCATGCAATCGGCCACATTATCATTGGTTGTGGCAGTTTTTAGTTCGGATGTCATGACATCCTTCATTTTCAGGCCTTCAAGCTCCAGTCGACATCCGGCAACGCGCCGCAAAAGATCCCGTTCCGTGAAAATACCGCAGAGCTTCCCATCGCGTGTCACCAAAACGGCACCATAGTTCTTCTTTGCCATTTCATCCACGGCGTCGCAAAGATCATCGTTAGCATCAAATGACAAAACCTGATTTTTGTCCTGGAACTCTGGCATATCTTGAATGCGCATGCGCTATCTCCTTCGAAATTCTATATAGATATGGTTTTAACCACTTTAGATTCAAGAGCATAGCACGCTGTAAGTCAATGAGACACCCTTTTCTTGCGCATATTTACCATACATGTGTGTTTGATTTTTTGTGATAACATGGAGATATGAAGAGCCGTTATTGTCTTTTATTTCTATGTTTTATTGCCGCGGCGCTTATTCCAGCGCAAGGCACGGCTTACCAGGCCAATATCATCAAGCCAATGACAAAGAAATTTGCCCCGGATCAATATAAGCCCAAACCCTATGCGGCGCCTGAAAAATACTGGGACCAGACATCGGCAAATGTTGAAATGTATTCCCAAACTTTCTGCGGCCCTTGCAAGATTAAGCGAAGGCAACTAAAAGCAGCCAAGATTCCTTTTCTGGAATATTTCATCGATAAGGATTCGGCAAAAAGAGCAGAAATGTACAAGCTGTTGGATGAGAACAAGATGCCAAAATCCTATTATGGCACGCCGATGATCGTCGTAAATGGCGCTATCATGGGTAACCCTTCTATCGACCAAATCAAAAGCAAGCTCAAGCGCTAGGAACTGATTCGGTTAGGCATCCCTGTATAGAGCAATTTACAAATAAATTTAGATCAAAATCGAAACGATAATACTTGTCATAATACAGCAAATCGTGTTGAGATGAAGATATAAGGTTAGGGAAATTTTGAAGTTCTAATAAGGACCATTAAAGGTCGTTTTAATTGCCAAAATTCCCCCATGAATTGCACAATAAGAAAAAAACACACTCCTCAGGGAGAGC
>CAYGQP010000308.1:0-2483 GCA_964352115.1 uncultured Micavibrio sp.
CGATATGCATTTAGGTAATCCTCCAGCCACTCAATCGCCTCAAGATCCAGATGGTTTGTTGGTTCGTCGAGCAGCAGGATGTCAGGCTCCTCCACCAGTGCTCTGGCTAGTCCGGCACGCCTGAGCTGCCCGCCAGAGAGGATCGTCATCTGCGCTTGGGGGTCAATTTGCAGCGCGTCGGTCACGATTTCGCCCTTGTAGGTGTGAGGCTCCTTATCCTCTTCCTTGATCTCGCTAAAGATATAATCGAAGACGGTTTGGCCTTCCTGGGGTGTGATGTCCTGACGCAAATAGCCGACTGTGGTGCCGATTTCTTCCCAGCGTTCCCCCGCATCCAGATCCTGCACGCCGGTGATGATGTTCATGAGCGTAGATTTTCCAGCACCGTTTTTTCCCACCAGCGCAATGCGTGCTCCCGCGTGGATATTGAACGATAGATCCTCAAATACGGGTTCCTCGCTATAGCGGATCATGGCGTCCTTAACGGACATAAGAAGTGGCGGTGGCATAATGGTTTCTTTTGGTTTTCTCTAGTTACGCGATTGTACAAAACCTTATAGCCTCTTTAGGCTTGCAGATACACCCGCTTAATACGGCTATTTTTAAAATTGAAAATATACAAAGGGCTGCGTGCCGCGCGCGGAGAATACGACAATCAAGCAAGCCAATCCCGCATATATAAATGCTTTGGCGAAAACCGGGAGCCGCAAAAAATAACGTTTAAAGGACAGCGTTTCCCCAAGCCACTGAGAACCCAAGCCGCCGATAATTATGCATCCAGCCATCACCATGCCGAGCGTAATCGTAACACCGGTGTTCACACGTGTCAGAGCATCCATCATATCCATTAGGTTGCCCCATCCCGCAGCACGGAAGGGAAGCCACGCAATAACCACAAGATGAAAAATCAGCATAGAATACAAAAAGCGCTGCCAGAGTTTTTCATCGCGCGTGTTATGACGCAAACGCACCAGACCAAACAATCGCTCTAGCGCCAAGAACAACCCATGTAAAAACCCCCAAAGCAGAAATGTCCAGGACGCGCCATGCCATAAGCCGCCAAGAAGCATAGTGATCATCAAGTTGATATATGTCCTTATGTGTCCTTTGCGGTTACCGCCAAGAGGTTTGTATAGATAATCACGCAACCAAAAAGACAAAGATATGTGCCAACGCCGCCAAAACTCTGTAAAGCTTCGCGCTGTGTAGGGCCTTTTGAAGTTTGGCGGCAAACGAAACCCTAACAATCCTGCACAACCAATGGCGATATCAGTGTAGCCGGAAAAATCAAAATAGATCTGGAACGCAAAGGCATATAGCCCAAGCCAGGCCGTTATAGCATGGGCTGATTCAGGTGCGTTGAAGGCTTGGTCTGCGTAAATACCAAGTGTATCGGCCAGCACAATTTTTTTGAATAGGCCAAAGAAGATGAGATATAGAGCCGCCTCTAAACCCTTAGCGCCCAAGCGCGGTGGATGATCGAGTTGGTGAAGAAAATAGCGTGCCCGAACAATTGGTCCGGCAACCAGTTGCGGAAAAAATGCGACGAAGAATGAAAACCGCAGCAACGATTTTTCTGCCTTCAACTGACCTCTGTAAACATCAATCGTGTAGCTCATGCTTTGGAAGGTATAAAAGGAAATTCCGACTGGAAGCGCAATTTCGTATAAAGGAAATGAAACGCCATAGTCCAAGGCTTGAGCTGCTGTATTTAAGCTTTGGACCAAAAAGTTTGTATATTTAAAGAACGCCAATACCCCAAGGTTCACAACAAGCGATGCAATGAGCCAGCTTCTTTTTGTTGTTTTACGCTCGGATTTTTCAATCGCCAGCCCCGCCATATAGTCAACCAGCGTTGACCCAACGATCAGGAGCAGAAGATAACCATTATTACTGGCATAGAAATAGTAACTCGCGAGCAATAAGAACAGGAATCTTAGCTGCGGTTTGCGGGCCATAAACCACGAGCCGATCAAAACCAGCAAGAAAAATAAAATATATTCCGGTGAATTAAAGTTCATGATCAGACGCTCTACCGGAATTTACATTTAGCGCTTTTTTCAGCTTCGGGCCGAGCAACGCAAGGTATTTCTTAACGCCTTGGCTGTTAAGGTGGTTATAATCAAAATAATCCTCATTGGTCATCGCCCGCGGATTAAACGTTACGTAAGAAAAGCCATAGCCTTCGACGATTGGGCGAATTTCGCTTCGTATTGCCTCCAGATATTTTTCTTGCTCTTCATAAGAAGCATATATGTAGGGGGCTTCGTCCAGCTCATTGATGATAACCTTTAAATCCTTTGCCATCATCATGTCCAGCGCATCGGTAAAAAGCGATAAGGCTTCGGGATCAATAGAAAGCCCCTCGAATTTAGTAGCGCCATCTTTAATATGCTCATTTTGTTTTTCCCTGTAGTACTCAGGAACCAATTCAATTCTAAGGTACGCGCCAGAGGTTTTATATTGTTCGACCGATACCTGAG
>CAYGQP010000309.1:0-2477 GCA_964352115.1 uncultured Micavibrio sp.
TTACAGTGCTCACCATATTGGATTACATTTACCTTGCACTTCTTTGTAAAAACTTCAGGCATTTCTTGTCTCTCCGTAAACCGCTTTAACTATTATTCCACAAAAAGGTAACAAAATTAGCGCTTTTATGCAAACTTGCCTACCTAAGCGTTTGATTAAACAGCGCTTTCCTTTAAGTGTCTTTTTATAGCAAGTTGTCTATAAAAAAATTATCACAAAATATCTATAAAAAATTCTTTCCCTATGCAAGCGCAAATTTGATAAAAGGATGAAATGTCGATTCCACCGCGATTCTTAGACGAAATTCGTAACCGCCTGCGTTTATCTGATGTTATTGGAAAACGTGTAAAAGTCACGCGTGCTGGACGAGAGCATAAGGCGTGTTGCCCGTTTCATAACGAAAAAACGCCTTCTTTCACAATCAATGACGATAAGCAGTTTTATCACTGTTTTGGATGCGGGGCGCATGGTGATGTCATTGGATTCGTTATGAATCACGACAATATATCGTTTCGCGATTCGGTGGAACTGTTGGCCGCAGAGGCAGGGTTGCAGGTGCCTAAGCCCGATCCCATGGCGCAGGCAAAGGCGGAGAAACAAAAAGATCTTTATGATTTGATGGACGAGGCGACAAAGTGGTTTCAGGCCGCGCTTTATCAACAAGAAAATCGGGATGTGCTTGATTATCTTATAAATAGGGGGCTAACGAAAAATGCTCTTGAGCATTTTCAAATTGGATTTGCGCCTGATGATCACCAGGCGTTGCGGACGCATCTGAAGGCACATGGATATAGTGATCAACAAATGATTGATGCGGGCGTGGTGAAGCCATCGAACAAAGGCCGTGACCCTTATGTTTTTTTCCGTGGTCGTGTAATGTTCCCTGTGATAGATCGCCGGAGTAAGACGGTTGCTTATGGTGGGCGCACGCTTCCCGAGCATATGGTTCCTCCGCGGCAAGATGGGTTTACGCCGCCTAAATATCTGAATTCATCGGATACGCCTCTGTTTGACAAGGGGCGCATGCTCTACGCAGAGCCCTTTGCCCGTCAAGCGGCGCGCGAGGGTAAGCCGATTATTGTTACTGAGGGATATATGGATGTGATTGCCTGTCATCAGGCGGGCTTTGAGGGTGCGGTTGCGCCCATGGGTACGGCGTTGACTGATGAACAGATTTTACTGCTATGGAAGATGTGCCCCGATGAGCAAAAAACACCTATACTTTGTTTCGATGGTGATTCGGCGGGTCGAAAGGCGGCAAGCCGGTCTTGCGAACGTCTTTTGCCGATGCTTAAACCCGGGCATTCTGTGCGGTTTGCCTTTATGCCAGAAGGCGAAGACCCCGATACGTTGATTAAATCTGGCGGCGCTGAAGCGTTTCAAAAAATTCTCAAGGCTTCCATTCCCATGGTTGATTATCTTTGGGCCATGCATGTGGGCGGGCGCGAATTTAAAACGCCAGAGGAACGAGCGGGCGTGATTGATTCGTTGCAAAATCAGGTGAGCTATATTGCGGATAAAAATGTCCAGTCACACTACCGGCATATTATAAACCAAAAAGTATCTGATACATTTTTTCCTAAGCGTGACCGTTATCAACAACGCGGGCATTCGCGCAGCGGCGGATACAGCAACCAAGGGAATAAACCCAAGCTGTCTGTGAAGCCGCAAACACCGATGTTTCAAAGCCGGTATATTAAGGCACTTTTGGCGGGGGTGCTCAATCATCCCTATATATTTGATATGATTGAGGAGCAGTTTACGGATTTCGATATTCCTCAGCAAAATTTCAATCTTTTTCGTCAGGCTATTGTTATGGCGCTTAGCCATGACCCCGCCCTTGACTTTGATGGACTTCAGCAACACTTGAAGGATAAGGGTTTTGGAAAAGAAATACGTGACATTTTGAACGAAACTGTATACGTTCATGCGTCCTTCGTAAGGCCCGGGCATGATTCGGAGGACGTGCTCCATAATTGGCTCGCCGTATGGCAGTCACTGCAGGGGCACAGTGTGCAAGAAGAGATAAAGGCTGATTGGAAACGTGTTCTTCAAGCATCCAACACGGATGAAGAAGAGCGGATAAAAACAAAGGTCCAATCGCAAATTTCTGAGAGCACTTAAAGGAAGTTATAAAGGATAAGTATTTGTAAGGTCTTTCATAGTCTTACAGATTACGATTTAATTGGGAACTGGAATACAAATAGTATGGCAACAAAAACGGTTGGAAATCTTGCAGTGAGTGAGAAAGAAAATGAAGACTCTCAGGAATCAAAGAGCAAAGGCTCTTTAGAATCGATTCTCAAAAAACTTGTCAAAAAGGGCAAGGATAAGGGGTTTCTTACGTATGACGAGATCAATAAGGCGATCCCGGCAGAGGAATTTTCTTCTGAGCAAATCGAAGATGCTATGGCGACATTTTCCGATATAGGCGTTCAGTTAGTAGAGAGCGAAGACGATGTGGCCGATGATTCGGA
>CAYGQP010000310.1:0-2471 GCA_964352115.1 uncultured Micavibrio sp.
GCACGATCTGTTGGTCTTTATTCACGAGCGCATGGCGCATTCGGATATTGCGCCATCTTTTGATGAAATGAAGCAGGCTCTTGGTTTAAAATCCAAATCTGGTATTCACCGATTGATCACAGCGCTTGTTGAACGTGGATATATTGAGCGTCTTCCTCATCGTGCCCGAGCACTTAATATTAAAAAGCTTCCCGAGGATATTAAGGCGCTAAAGAATGAGGAGGCCTCCAATGTTGAGCCATTTGTAAAGCCATCCATCGCCGCATCCCAAACAACACAAAACAACGTCAGCTTTGATATGGTTCCCCTTCTGGGCAAAATTGCTGCAGGAACACCCATTGAGGCCATAGCGCATGATGGCCATAATGTTGCCGTACCGCCTGATATGATTGGCATGGGAGAACATTATGCCCTGACGGTGGATGGCGATTCCATGATTAACGCTGGAATTCACGATCGTGACACCGTGATCATTAAGCGCTGCGATACGGCCGAAAATGGCACAATTATCGTTGCCCTGGTTGATGGTGAGGAAGTGACGCTTAAGCGCTTAAGACGTGCGGGAAATAAAATCGTTTTAGAGCCTGAGAATGAAAGCCATGAGCCGCAGATCCTTGATCCTGAGCGTGTTCAAATTCAAGGGCGCTTAATTAGCCTGATGCGGCAATACCATTAAATCAAAACGATCACCTGGATTTCTTGCTCCATGGACGTTGCCCGACAATTTCTAATGCCGTTTTCAATTCGACACCATTTTCATTGATCCATAGCGCGTGAGAACCAGAATTGTAGGCATCCCATTTATCGATGATTTTTGCCTTATCGGGTTTGCACATATGGGGCGGGACAGGCTCAAATGATAAAATCACATTGGCCCATGAACATTCTTCTTTTATTTGGCCATGGGCTTTTACAATAGATATCTTTTGACCATATTTCTGTATACGGCACCCAAATTCCCCACATATCATATCTTGGCTCACTCGGCCTTCTGAGGGCCATCTTTTTGCTGCAGCTTCCTCCAGACCATAGGATCTCTCCCAATTTTCAATTGAAAATCGATCCTTGTTTCTGGCCGACACAAGCAGATCGGGAGGCGCATATACGCTAACGACATCAAACGCATTTGAAACAAGAATATCCGGCATGCGATTTTGGCCAACGAAAATACTCGCCAACATTATGGGCAAAAGCCCTAGCACCCTCAATGGCCCGCGCCACAAAATCATGAACGTTAGGCCCACCACAATCAATGCAAGCGCAAGAAGCGGCCAGGCCTGCACGTGTAAAATGGCATGCGGCAGAGCAGATACCCAATGCGCAACCTCGAGAACATTCTCAACGCCCTGCCCCATAAGCTTTACGGGCCAGTGCTCCACCCCTAAGGGGATCGTGACAAGCACCAACACAGCCAAGGGCATAATGATGAAACCGACAAGCGGCATCACAAGAACATTTCCCAGAACGCTATATAACGCCGTATATTGAAAGTGAAACAAACCGAAGGGCGCTGTGGCGATGGATGCGATCATCGTCGTAACAATCACGCCTATAAAGTAAAAGGCCATACGCTTCACCAACCCCGCATTTGCATACATATTCGCCCAATAGTTTCGGGTGGCATCATAAAAGACAATCAAGGCTGCAACCGCCCCAAACGACATTTGAAAGCCGGCAGCAAACAAACTTTCCGGCATAATCAGCAGAACAACAAGCGCTGCAAAGGCTACAAGCCGCAAAGAAATTGCTGAACGATCAAGGACGATTGCAAAAAACGCTACACCCGTCATCAGCATGGCGCGCTGCGCTGAAACACTGGCGCCCGCCAAAAACATGTACATCAGCGCCGCCAAAAATGCCAAAACAGCAGCGTATTTCTTAACAGGGTGCCTGACTGCAAACCCCGGAATAGAAACAAGCATCAGCCTGAACACAAAGAAGACAACGCCGGAAAACAACCCAATATGCAGTCCGGAGATCGCGAGAATATGCGCCAAACCTGCATGGCGCATGGCCTCCTGATCTTCTTCGGCTATGGCTTGTTTCTGGCCGGTCAAAAGCGCAATCACAACCCCCGCGCTCTGCTTTGGCGCGGCGGCTTCAACGCCTTTTGCGATGCGTGTGCGCATATTTTCGATTGTTTGAAAAAACCCATGGGATTTAGATGAACCAATAACCTCCGGTGCTCTATAGGTAAACCCCACCGCGCCAATGCCCTGAAAATACATATAGCGCCTGAAATCAAATCCCCCCGGAATAACTGGCCCTGACGGCGGATGAAGGTGGGATAAAACGCTTATCCGTTGCCCCGGTAAAACGTCTTGGTCCTTTCGGAGCTTTAATCTGATTTTACGCGGTGTATCTGCAGCCGATAAATCTTCAATGACAAGATCGCGCAATACAATCCGCGCGCCCTCACCCTTCCCTAACGTTTCCAAGGAGAGCACATTGCCCTCCACCATCACCGGACC
>CAYGQP010000311.1:0-2455 GCA_964352115.1 uncultured Micavibrio sp.
TGAGTTGATGCAGCGCGCACGACCGGAAGACCCGCTGAAGGCCAAACATCTAGGCAAGGCGCTTGAGCAGCTCGCGGAAGAGGGCGCGGCCCGCGTATTTAAGCCTATTTTCGATGCAGATTGGATTGTTGGAGTTGTGGGTGCGCTTCAGTTTGATGTTCTGGCGGATAGAATTCGCACGGAATATGAAATTCCAGTCAAATTCGAAGCAACAGCGCTGCATACTGCGCGTTGGGTGAGCGCGGATGATCCGCAGGCGTTAAAGAAATTTCTTGATAAGAATCAAAGTGCGATAGCGAATGATCATGATGGTGATCCGGTTTTTCTAGCGAGAAATGCTTGGCATCTTGACGATGCTGCTGCTCAGAATCCTGATATTGTTTTTAAAGCGACGAAGTAGATTACATTTCGTTGTGTGTAAGAGATGTAACCCCTTGAACAGTTGCAGCTTTTTCAGCCAATTCTTCTGCAGCTGAAACGCTTTCTTCAGAAGCGGGAACCAAGGCATCAGGTACAACACCACGGATATCGACCAGGCCTTGATCAATACGGCTTTTCCATTCTTGTCCAGTAAAACCATTCTGGTCATCATGCCCTAGACTTTCTTGAGCTTTGTCCCAGATGTCTCTTCCGCTAAAGTTTGCTGTTGGAGATATTGCGATCATAATGTTCACCCTTTTTTATGTTTTCTATTACACGCAGTATGTTCACACACCTCACATGATATAGAGACAAGGTTAACACTTCGTTAACACGTTGATTTTTGTATCAATCATTATAAATGGTACAATAATAGTACGATTTATAAGTTTTTGCTTGAAATCGGGGCTTGAAAGGTGCATTTAATTGGTACGGTTTTAGTCCGATTGAAGTTTTTACCTTAACGCGCTGAAAAAATGTAGAAATCAAGAATGATTAAGATTTCAAAACTTGCTGATTATGCTGTTGTTGTTCTGGCCACTCTGGGCCAGAGCGATAAGGCATTGATGACCGCGACCGGAATTTCTGCCATGACGCGTTTGCCCGAACCAACGGTCGCGAAGGTGCTTAAAATTCTAGCCAAGGGTGAAATTTTAGAATCGGTGCGGGGGGCAAATGGTGGGTATAGGCTCACGAAATCCAGTCACGCGATTACAGTCGCGGACATTGTACGCACGATTGACGGTCCTATTGCCCTGACGACCTGCGTTGATAATAACCATGCCGCGTGTGACTTTGAGGCCGGATGCCCTGTTAAGGGACGATGGGACAGTGTGAATGTCGCTGTTCGCGCTGCGCTTGAAAGTGTGACGCTTGCGGATATGTTGAATACAAAAAACACTATGATAAACACAGATAAAAAAGAAGGCGCACATGAGCGATATATCTCAGGAAACCATTGATACCGTTAAAAGCATGGAAGGCAAATATGATGCCGGTTGGTCAACGGATATTGAATCAGACAAGGCCCCAAAGGGCCTGAATGAGGACATTATTCGCTTTATTTCTGCGAAAAAGAAGGAGCCGCAGTGGCTACTGGATTGGCGATTAAAGGCGTTCGCACTCTGGAAAACCATGCCGGAGCCACGGTGGGCGAAGGTTGATTTTCCTGATATCGATTATCAGGATGCCTATTATTATGCTGCGCCTAAGGACTTTAATGATGCGCCTGAATCTTTAGATGATGTTGATCCAAAATTGCTGGAGACCTATGAGAAGCTCGGTATTCCGGTGCGCGAGCAGGAGATATTGGCTGGGGTGAAAAACCCCGTAGCGGTTGATATGGTGTTTGATAGCGTTTCCGTTGCGACCACATTCAAGGAAAAGCTGCATGAGGTTGGTGTTATATTTTGCTCGATTTCCGAAGCGGTGCATAATCACCCCGAACTAATCAAAAAATATATGGGCTCTGTTGTGCCGCCCGGTGATAACAAGCACGCGTGTCTAAATTCAGCCGTGTTTACCGATGGATCATTCGTATATATTCCGCCCGGTGTACGATGCCCCATGGAATTGTCGACGTATTTCCGCATCAATGAGCTGAATACCGGACAGTTTGAGCGCACTTTGGTGATTGCTGATAAGGGGTCATATGTGAGCTATCTTGAGGGATGCACCGCGCCGATGCGCGATGAAAATCAGATGCATGCGGCCGTGGTGGAGCTTGTTGCGCATGAAGATGCGGAGATTAAATATTCGACCGTGCAGAACTGGTATCCTGGCGACCCCGAGACGGGCAAGGGTGGGATCTACAATTTCGTGACCAAGCGCGGCATTTGCGAGGGGCGAAATTCCAAGATTTCCTGGACGCAGGTTGAGACCGGCAGTGCGATTACATGGAAATACCCATCGTGTATCCTAAAAGGGGATAACTCTGTGGGTGAATTTTATTCGGTGGCGATCACCAACGGTCACCAACAGGCCGATACCGGAACGAAGATGATCCACATCGGCAAAAATACGCGATCCAAAATTA
>CAYGQP010000312.1:0-2450 GCA_964352115.1 uncultured Micavibrio sp.
CAACATTCGGGTATTTGATGGCGCTGACGTGGGCGGCGCAGATGTTCGGCGTGGCTTATGTGATGGTGTTTGAAACAGAGAAGGCGGCGTTTGTGTTAAACGGCATGGCATCGCTTTCGGCCATATGGGGTGTCGGGCTTTCCGTGCTCGGTATCTATGTCTACAAGCGCAGCGAGGACAAGAAAGTTAGACAAGGGCCAGAGGAGATCATTTGGCGAGAAAAACCTTGATTTTTCATAATATTAAAGATATTGTGAATGCATGAATTTTTACACGCAAGTTTTAGAAGGTGATTTTCAAGGCATTGACCTTGTTGTTAAAATGGACAGTCTTTTGTCCAAATATGCTGAGACTGTTGAGGCTTCAGGCAGTGATATACCTTGTGATGAGGTTGAGCTTTACGCTTATGATTATGAGGGGCTTAATATTGATGAACGGATCAATGATTTTCTTGCCGTTTTAATCCGCATTCAAAAAGAGGGTTGTCCAAACAGTCAGGAGCTTGTTGCGAGGGCATTGTCTTACCCATTTACAGTTGAATTTACGCAGCGAGACGATAGTGGAGAGGCCATTATGCGTTTCAATGAGCTGAGGAACGGCTTGCCGTCTTATCTTGTTCAGCAGAATAATATTCCCTCCCTAGACCCTTAGAATAATTTGTTCAGTTTTCCTTTATTTCACTGTTTAAACCGCCTATATATAAGCTCAAAATAATCTAATAATTCCACGAGAGCTTAAAACTATGGTCCAGCCTGTTTCCCCCGATCAAAATTCACCAAACAAGCCCAGAGTCATCAACATGGCACAGAGCTTTTTTCAAATGGAAGCTGCGGGCGGGATCATGTTGGTTATTATGGCGATCCTGGCCCTGTTTATTGCGAATTCGCCTCTTTACGGGATTTATGATTATGTGCTGAACGGTGTGAAATTTAATCTCGGCTTTAGCGACCCTAACGGGTATTTGGGCGTGTCGGTTAACAAGTCCGTTCTGCTTTGGATCAATGATGGTTTCATGGCGATTTTCTTCTTTCTTGTTGGGCTGGAAATTAAACGCGAGATCATGGAGGGCGAGCTGTCCAGTCGGTCGCGCGCCTTACTGCCTGCGATTGCGGCTGTGGGCGGTATGATTGTGCCGGCGCTGATCTATTACTGGATTAATATGGACACACCGGAAAACCTTAATGGTTGGGCTATTCCTGCAGCCACGGATATTGCGTTTGCTCTGGGTGTTTTGAGCTTGCTAGGCAGCCGTGCGCCCGTACGGTTGAAAATTCTTCTTACTGCAATTGCCATTATTGATGACATTGGGGCGATCCTGATTATTGCTCTGTTCTACAGCGGTAATATATGGGTTGAACCGCTTTACTTTGGCGTCATAGCGCTCGCTGGGCTTTTCCTTCTGAACAACCGCGGTGTAAGCAACATGGGACCTTATTTTATACTGAGTTTTATTCTATGGTTCGCTGTTTTGAAGTCAGGCGTGCATGCGACGCTTGCCGGCGTTGTGGCGGCGTTTTTCATCCCACTCACGTGCAATAAAGATCCGAATTATTCCCCTTGTAAGAAGCTAGAGCATGCGCTGCACCCTTGGGTAGCGTTTTGTATTTTGCCAATTTTTGCCTTTGCCAATGCTGGCGTTCCTTTCACGGGCATGAGTATACATTCCCTCCTAGAACCCACGACGTTAGGCATCATTCTCGGTCTGGTGGTTGGTAAGCAACTCGGTATTTTCTCTACGCTTTGGCTATCGATAAAGCTTGGGATTTCGCCGATGCCAAGTAATACAACGTGGTTTCAGTTGTATGGTGTGGCTGCGCTTTGCGGTATCGGCTTTACGATGTCGCTGTTCATTGGTGGGCTTGCGTTTGATGATCAGGAACACCAGGCTTATATCCGCCTTGGTATCCTTGTGGGATCAACGATTTCAGCCATTATTGGTTTCCTTGTGATCCGTTATTGCCCGGACCATGCGAAGAAGCTGGCAAAAGACGAGGCAAAAGCCGCAAAGGTATAATTTTACTCTCCTATATTTTGAATGAAATGATATCGGCTTTTGGCTGGTTTCATGCTACGCTTTTGATCCTTGATTCACGATCTTCATTCAAAAGAGAGATATACCCATGACCGCAAAAACCCCCATCACAGTCGCAAGAGGCGATGGCATTGGCCCTGAAATTATGGACGCCACGCTCAAGATCCTTGAAGCGGCGGGCGCACAACTGGATATCGAAGAAATTGAGATCGGCAAGGCCGTGTATGAAAGCGGTATTAAGAACGGCATAGCTGATAGCGCGTGGGATTCACTGAACCGTACTAAAATTTTCCTGAAAGCCCCGATCACAACACCGCAAGGCGGCGGGTTTAAATCATTGAACGTGACGATCCGCAAGCAATGCTCACTTTTTGCCAATGTCCGTCCGTGTGTGGCCTATGCGCCGTATGTGCAGACG
>CAYGQP010000313.1:0-989 GCA_964352115.1 uncultured Micavibrio sp.
CCCCCAAAGAGTGACAAATCGCAAAAACCGCGCTCATATTTTGAAGATTATGCGTCCCTTTTAATGTCGTCGTTTCTGAGATTGTTTGAGCATGAGCAAGATCCAGAATCCTTCGACCGCTGGGCAAAATGCTCTCGCATGACGTTTCTGTCTCCGCAAAGGACACAGTATTCATGATTTCCTGGCAATACTCATCATCCCCAGTAATGACAGCTAGGCCCTGCCCTTCAAATATTCGCGCCTTCACAGAGGCATAATGATCCATTGTCCCATGACGATCCAGATGATCAGGCGTAATATTCAAAAGCACCGCAATGCCAGGGCGAAACGTCGGGCAAAGGTCAATTTGATACGATGACAGCTCCAGAACCAAAACCGTATCATCATCAACATGTAAATCAAAAATAGGCTTACCTATATTACCGCCCATCACCGCCCGAATGCCGCAAAAATTAAGCGTATGGGTCATGAGCGCCGTTGTTGTCGATTTACCATTCGTCCCGGTTATGCCAATAGTTTTCACCTGAGGGCGGGCCCGGTAAAACAGCTCAATATCACATAGTATTTCAATACCAGCCTCCTGCGCAGCCCGAACAACCTCGTGCGGCTCAGGGTGCGTGAGTGGCACACCGGGCGACAAAACCAAAAACGCACATTCTCGCAATTTATCGACACTCAGCGCACATATATCAGCACCAAGCATATTCGCCTTTTCACGAGATACATCCCTATCATCCCATGCATACACATGCGCGTCGGCCTGAACCAGGGCCTCCACAGTGGACAGCCCTGACAAGCCCAAGCCAAAAACAGCGATTGGCTTTTGTTCAAGTGTATCCAAGTAGGTTTTCAAATATGTCATCGAAGTTTCAGAGTCGCCAAACCAATGAGCGCGAGAATAACGGAAATAATCCAAAAACGAATGACAATCGTTGGCTCGCTCCAGCCCTTTTTCTCAAAATGATGATGCAGCGGGGCCATGGCAAGAA
>CAYGQP010000313.1:999-2434 GCA_964352115.1 uncultured Micavibrio sp.
AACACCAATTCATGTTTCGTCATCACGGCAATGCTGCCGAGAACACCGCCCATCGACAAGGATCCGGTATCGCCCATGAAAATCATCGCAGGGGGCGCATTATACCAGAGGAATCCCATAGCGCCGCCGATCAACGCGCCGCATAAAATGGCGAGCTCACCCGTGCCGGGCACATGGGCAATCCCGAGATATTCAGTGAAATCCACACGTCCAACCATGTAGGCAATAAGCCCAAAACTGGCCGCCGCAATTGCCACAGGTACAATCGCCAAACCATCAAGCCCGTCCGTTAAGTTCACCGCATTTGATGACCCTATAATCACAAACAGCGCCCAGACCGGAAAGAACCACCACAAATTAATATACAAATCCTTGAAAAACGGGATCGCCACATGCGTATTGATATTTTCGGGTAAAAACTGCGTTACCCCATAGGCAACAATCAAACCAAACCCGATCTGGCCAAGGATCTTAAGCCTGCCCGGCAACCCTTTTGTGTTGCGCTTCGTGAGCTTCAGATAATCATCCATAAACCCGATCAGCCCATATCCAACCATCACCCCAAGCGCGAGCCAAACAAGCGGATTGCTGAGCTTTGCCCATAGCAACGTTGAAATGGTCACGGAAATCAAAATCATGAGGCCGCCCATCGTCGGCGTTCCGGCCTTGGCGAAATGTGTTTCCGGCCCGTCATCGCGGATCGGTTGCCCCTCTTTTTGTTTCGCCTTCAGCCACCTGATCATCGGCGGCGCAATCACAAAACAAATCACCAGCGCCGTCATAATCGCACCGCCCGTGCGAAACGTCAGATAGTTAAACAGATTGAAGAAAATCATGCTTTCGGCAAATGGACTAAGCAGGGCATGTAACATTATAAAAAATCCTTCTATGCAGCCTTTGGAATAAGCCGCAATGCTTCTGAAAATACTGTACGGGCGTTTTTCGCCACATCCTTAAACACCACAAAATCACCGGGCATCAAAACATCGGGAACAATTTCCTCCGTCTGCGCCGAGCGCTTAACCTGTTTCAGTGCGTCATGTGCATCGCTACAAACGGAAACATCCTTGCAGGCGTAAACCAAATCAAGCGTACCCAGTTTTTTAGGAACATCCAAGACTTTGGACGAAATCGGCTGTGTATCCTTTACCTTCTGCCGCAAATTATCGAGCACAGCCGTACGGCGATTAAATCCAAGATCAATCATGTTTTTTACGCGGAAAATCGTTTGCGAGAATAGGCCAGATTTGGGATACGCCTCTGTATGCATCAAGTGCACACGGCTCATGCTCTCATCCTCCTCGCACACGGCCTTTGCCATCTGATAGGCATAACGCTGCACCGGATGCCCCATGAGCTTCAATACGCAAAACGCTGCCAACACCTCGACCGGAAGCGCCGATCCCGGCGGCAACACAAATGACGAGCTTTGCCC
>CAYGQP010000314.1:0-2424 GCA_964352115.1 uncultured Micavibrio sp.
CGCCAGGCACTCCGCGATAATCGCTTTCGGCCCATAGCCTTAAAACACCTGAAGTCTGGCTGAGGACGGTGTTTGCAAAGATGACGTGCATAATCACAATCAGGGCAATGCCTGCAGCAAAATATCTGGCGATTTTATAGGATGAAATTCCGACCGCGCGAAGGGCGATGAGCTCACGACTGCCGACCAATTTTGATAAGGTCATCATCATTGATAATAAAACCGCAAACGGAATGCAGAGTGAGAGAATTTCCGGCATGCGATACAGGCCATAGGTCAGGATTTGTAAGAAAATTCGATCCTTGTGAAATTCCAGAACGGAATCGGCATTGGCGAGCAAATCGAACACGAGCAAAATGCCTGCCAGGCCAATCAATATAAGCGCAAATCGCTTTAAAAACTGCTGAGAGAGATATAGGGCAAGCGTGACAGGAAGGCCCTGCGTTTTGAGTTTTTTCATCGCCATGTTGTTTTTCATCATAGGGTCTTCTCCTGTTTATACAGGACGCTTGCGGTCAATATGCCGAGTATAAGGAATGGTCCCCACAGGGAGAGGATCGGAGAAATCGTGCCTTCTGCTGCGAAGGCCTCACCAAAGCCTAGAATTTTTTCATAGGCGATAAGCCCGATGATCCCAATGACAAATCCGCCGGCTCGTGCGGTTCTGCCTTGCCCTATTAACGCGAGAGGGATTGCAAGCAAACACAAAAAGGGTAGCGAAAGTGCGTGCGCGATACGGGCATGGAATTCTGCACGGTAAGCGCTTTGCGGTGTTTCTTCGTTGTAAGTATCACTATTGAGAAGCTCATTGAGTGTGAGTTCGCGTTCATCTTGTCCCCTTGCCCCATAATCCTCTGCGCTGATTTGTGGTTGCCAGGGATAAGTTTCAAAATCGATGAATTGCGGTTCACGATTTTTTCGGTTTTTTACAATTTGGCCATTGAGCAAATTCAGAGTCAGGGGCTGATCATTCGTGCCTTGTTCAACATACGCATGTTCGGCAACAACGAAGGTTTTAAAGCCAAGGTGATCAGTAAAGGAGGCAAAGAAGCCGCCCATGTGATTTTCTGATGGCGTTGCCGTGTTGGCATAGATGATCGTGTCTTCGCCAAAATCCTGAAACACCCCGGCGCGGATGGGAATGGTGCGCGGCGCGGATTTAATCTCATTGAGTTCGGCGCGATATGTATAGCGCGCATGGGGCTGGGCATAGCCGAATATGATGAGGAGAAGAAAGCTCATGAGAAGGGATAAGCCCAAGACCGGTCGCCGGATGGTTTTGATGTTATGTCCTGTCGCGCGCATGACATCCAGCTCCGCATGTTCGTAAAAATGCCGAACAGCCAACATGACGGAGATGAATAATGCGGCCGGTATGGCAAGGCCCAAATAATGTGGCATTAAATAAAGTAGAAGTTCGAGCGCTCTGATTAAGGATGCATTATGGGTTGTAATGTCATCAACGAGGCGAAGTAATCTCTCAAGCGATAGTGCGAGCAGGAAAACAAAGACTGTTGCGAAAAACGGCTTCAGTGTTTGCTTCAAGATATAGGTTGTGAGGATGCGCATCGCCATTGGGGCCGGTCACCTTAAGCAGGCCAGTTGGATTTTAGCGTTTCAAGCAGAGCGCTGAAGGCCTCATCTGAGATATCATTTGCGTGGCCCAGATTGGGCGGGCCGGGCCAGCCGGGGTCTGTGAAGGAATGATTTTCATAGCTTTGCGTATGTTCGTAGCGGGGTAGAACATGGAAATGAACCTGAGGATCAACCATCATGAGCATCAGGTAATTTATTTTATCGTAATCAAACAGGTCTTTGAGTGTTTGCTCGATGTTCTTTGTTATGGTCTCCATTTCGCTGTAGGCTTCGGCGGGAAGGTCTGAAAATGCGGTAGCTTCAGATTTGGCTATCAGGACAAGCGCGCCCAGTGTTGCTTGTTTAGGCCGCAGGACAACGTACCAATGCTCATACTCATGTATGATGGTTCCTGGAAACCCGAATTTCAGCAATGTATCATGTGTCATGTTTAAAGCCCTTTTAACTTCTCCGCAGTGTGTGTATTCTGCCCGCTTAAGTCAATGATAGCAATGATAGATCAAGCGTTTATGAGCGAGCAAGACCCATCAAAACTGTGGCTGAAGCCTATTCGTAACGCCGGTATTGTCGGCGCGGGTAAGGGCATGCAGGGCCTTATGTCATTGGGCTATATTGCATTTGCCGCGCGGGCGCTGGGGCCAACGGAGTTTGGTTTTCTTGTTCTCATCCACGGGCTAGTGTTCGGGCTGTCACAAGTTTTGCGTCTTCAAACATGGCAGGCGGTATTGCGTTTTGGGGCGCAGGCTATTCATGACAAGGATCAGGGGCGGCTTCATCGATTGATCCATTTCTGCGGAACTATGGATATGTATGCGGCGATTATAGGCC
>CAYGQP010000315.1:0-2421 GCA_964352115.1 uncultured Micavibrio sp.
GTTCGTGTGCATCACTGAGTGTGCGAATGGCTCTGCGCGCCCCAAGAACCAATGCCTGATCAGCTGCGGCTAAATTACGCTGGCTGCTAGAAAAATCTGAATACGCCTCCATAAAATTACTAAACCGCGCAGCAGGAACGGATGAATCTTCACCAAGAAGATCCACCATGAACGCTTCCATGTTGTCATATCCACGTTCGGTTGCCACATCCTGGAGCTGATCATAAATTTTGATCATTTCATCCATATGCATGCCTGTTTCAGGAAGCCTTGGGCGTCCAGTTATTTCACGAATTTCCGGAAGGTTTAATGTTTCCTGAGCAAATAGGCGGGCTTTCATAATAGCGAAGCCAAAACCAAAATCATCTGGATTGGCATCCATATTGATGTGCGCCTGTTCATTGACCTGTTCTGTCTGAAGTTGGCCGTAGTAAACACCGCCGGATGTTCTGAAGCTCAATGCTCTCGTCAGATCTTCTCGATCAACGTCAAAACTTGAACCTTTGAGAAATTGCTTAAGTGCTAAAACTGCATCACTGGACATGAAAAAATTACCCTCTTATCTATTACACCTATTAAACCACTATAACTTTTTATGAATAGTTGATTGCATCATACATGAAAGGTGTGGAGCGTGTCAAACTTTTGACACGTTAACCTTTTGTTAACCATTTGAAATGCAACAAAAATTCAGGTTGGGTCAGGGTGTGAGGGTGCAAAATTTTAAGAATTTACAAGCCCTTCATAAGCGCTGCGGAGCTTTTTCGTAATATCACCAACGACGTATTCCTGGTCATCAATTTTACCAACGGCCGTGATTTCAGCGGCTGATCCAGTTAAGAAAACTTCGTCAAATGAATGCATCTCTTCGGGCTTGATACGCCTTTCCTCAAGCGGAATATTTAATTCATGGGCAAGTTCAATAATTGTCTGGCGAGTAATGCCATTCAAGAAGCGATCTGCGATCGGGGTGTGAATGGCCCCATCCTTGATTGCAAATAAATTAGCGCCTGTAGATTCAGCAACATAGCCCTCATAATCCAGCATAAGAGCGTCAGTATAGCCCTTTTGCTGAGCTTCATGCTTCGCCATACAGCTGACATTGTACATGCTTGCCGTCTTGCTTTGTGCGGGGGCCATATTCGGCGCGGGCTTGACCCAATTCGAAGAGGCGAGGGATATGCCCTTATCTCTCACCGACGGATCGAAATACGATCCCCAATCCCAGGCGGCGACTGCGATATGAGCCTTTGTACCGGTTATATCAATGCCCATCTTTTCGCTGCCGCGCCAAACGGCGGCTCTGATGTAGGCATTTGGCAGGTTATTGGCCTTCAGGACCTCCTGTTTGATGTGTTCCAGCTCATCAACGCTGCACGGCATGTCCATGTAGATAAGCTCTCCGGATCTCTTTAACCGTTCGGAATGTTGGCGTGATTTAAATATCTTACCATTATAGGCCCGCTCACCTTCAAATACCTGCGTGCTATAGTGCAAGCCATGGGTCAGATAGTGCACTCTGGCCTCTCGCCATGGCAGCATTTCGCCATCCATCCATATAAATCCATCGCGATCATCATAGGGTATTACGCTCATTGACTTGCTTTATCCTCTTGTTTTCTTTTTTATGAAGGTGCAGAACCTAATCTACAGCCACGAAGTTTAAGACAAACATAAGCGGAGAAACAGATCAAAAATGCAAAAAATGCCATTTCCTATAAATGATCTAGGCCATCTGCCCCATATTTTAATTGTAGATGACGATGAACGTATTCGAGACTTAACGTCTCGCTATCTCGAGGATCATGGTTTTGTCGCAATATGCGCATCCAGCGCACCACATGCAAGAACGTTACTCGAGGAGTTTACGGTCGATGTTATGGTCGTTGATGTCATGATGCCGGGGGAAACAGGGCTTGAGTTTACAAAAAGTCTTCAGGGGAAACGGAACGTCCCAGTTCTTCTGTTAACCGCTCTGAGCGAAGCTAATAATAGAATTGAGGGCCTGGAATCCGGTGCTGATGACTATTTGACGAAACCATTTGAGCCTCGTGAGCTCGTATTGCGTCTAAATTCTATTTTGAGGCGCAGTATGAATTCCTCTAAAGCCATTTCTGGGTATGGCATAGGCCCATATATTTTTGATGTGTCATCTGACACCTTTATGGGTTCAGGTGCGTCAAAACCATTAACCGAAACTGAAACACGTTTATTGAAGGCCATGGCCAGCCGAAAAGGGGAGGTTGTTAGCAGAGAGGAGCTCGCAGATATTTGTGACATCGATGGCGGGGGGAGATCCATTGATGTTCAGGTCACGCGTTTGCGCAGAAAGATTGAAGAAAATCCAAAGTCGCCGAAACATTTACAAACTGTAAGGGGTAAGGGGTACCGCTTGTTCGTGGAGGAAACCTCTTGATTAAA
>CAYGQP010000316.1:0-2416 GCA_964352115.1 uncultured Micavibrio sp.
GGTCGCACGTACGCTACATCAGGAGCTTGGAAACGCGAGAGGTCATCATTCCGCGCGTTTTCTTGTTGCTCGTCAATCTTGCTTTTGTTGGCGCTTCCGATGGAGCTGCTCACATTAAAGAGAGGCTTTTGTGATAGTGTCTTAAATTTTTCATAGACAATCGTGCGCCTTCCCAAGAGGGATGTTGGTGGGGAAAAAGAAATCTGAGCGCTTAGCAGCTCTCCTAAGTCATACCCCGCCCCCGCATATTCATACAAACGAGACCACCCCACAGGATAGACCGGATTAACCGGCTGACGGCTAAAGTTCGCATAACTTAAGGACCAGACAACGACCGTTCCTTCTGGGATATCGTCAATCATATCAGCGATTTGCGCGTGCTGGGTTAAGAGCCAATGCGCCCAATGCGCTACGTTAAGAGATTTTAAGCCCCAATACGGTTCCATAATATTCGGGTGCATCGCGTAAAGCGAACGGCTATCGCCGATAAAAATGGCATCGTATTCATTTGCATTGTCCATGTAATATGCTGTCTTTTCAAATAAAGATCCCGCCTTTGGACTGTCGTATGTATGTTCCCTGTAATATCTATAGGCCTCATAAAAAGTTATATTCGCCACTATAAAAAAAACGCAAAAATATGCAGTATAGGAAAAGACTTTTCGAGATATCCCTGTTTTCTTCATCATTTGCGTTCAATATAATGATAGCCTGACGGCCTTGATCCTTTTATAGGCGTCACAAGGCTTTATTCAGCCTATAATATGACCAAGCCCTTGTTAACATTAGAGGTTCAAAGTCTTAGCAGGCCGAAAAAACAAAAGCAATTTTTTAAATCACTTCAGAAAAAATGGCGAGATCTTCTAGTGTGCATGGATCTATTGAAAAGATTTTGACATCCCCTCAGTTAAAACAACCGTAAGAAGATTTATGATTTTACGACTTATTCTTGGTGACCAACTCAATCACTCTATCTCCAGCCTCTCGGACCTTGATCCGAACACTGATGTAATCCTGATGTGCGAGGTCTGGGAGGAAGCGACTTACGTTAAACATCATAAGAAAAAAATCGCCTTTATTTTCTCGGCTATGCGGCATTTTGCGCAAGAGTTAAAAGACAAAGACTATACGGTCCACTATACAAAATTGGATGATGAGCATAACGCCGGATCGTTTCTCGGAGAAGTTCAGCGGGCGATTGATGAGCATAAACCAGATAAGGTTGTCGTCACCGCACCGTCTGAATTCCGGGTCATGAAGGACATGAAGCGTTGGCAGGATGACTTCGGCGTGCCGGTTGAAATTCGGCCCAACGATCTATTCATGTGCACACCTGAGGCCTTTGAGAATTGGGCGAGGGATCGCAAGCAATTGCGGATGGAATATTTCTACCGGGAGATGCGCAAGGAATACAATATCCTGATGGATGGTGATAAGCCCGAAGGCGGCGAGTGGAATTACGACAGCGAAAACCGTAAACCACCCAAAGACGGCCTTGCTGTGCCCAAAACCTATACGGGTCGGGTCGACGAGGTGACTCAAGATGTTATCAATTTGGTTTCTGCACGTTTTGAGGATCACTTTGGTGACCTTGAACCCTTCTATTTTGCCGTCACCAGAGACCAGGCGCTGTATGCGCTCAACAAGTTTATTGATGAACGCCTTGTGAATTTCGGTGATTATCAGGACGCGATGGTTCAAGGCGAGCCGTGGATGTTTCACAGTCATTTAAGCTTTTATATCAATGTCGGTTTGTTGACTCCGCTTGAATGCGTTGAAAAAGCCGAGGAGGCTTACCGATCAGGAGGAGCGCCGTTGAACGCTGTTGAGGGATTTATCAGGCAAATCATGGGCTGGCGGGAATATGTACGCGGCATTTACTGGCTAAAGATGCCGGAATATGAACGCGAGAATTTTCTTGGAGCCTATCGTAAATTGCCTTCGCTATTCTGGGGCGGGGAAACGCAGATGAACTGCCTGCGTCAATGCGTCAAGGAAACGAAGGAAAACGCCTATGCGCATCACATTCAACGGCTGATGGTCCTTGGCAATTTTGCCCTTATTGCCGGGCTGGACCCCGATGAGGTTAATGACTGGTACATGATTGTCTACGCCGATGCATATCAATGGGTGGAGCTGCCGAATGTTACGGGCATGATTTTGTTTGCTGATGGCGGGTACTTGGCTTCCAAACCCTATGCGGCCAGCGGGTCGTACATCAACAAAATGTCCGATTACTGCAAGGGATGCCGGTACAAGGTCACAAAGAAGAACGGCCCGGATGCCTGTCCTTTTAATTATCTATATTGGGATTTCCTGATCCGTAACGAAGATAAGCTGCGCGGTAATCACAGGCTGGGAATGATCTACAGAACGCTTGAGCGTATGGACAGGGAGAAAGTTCAGGCCATTAAAG
>CAYGQP010000317.1:0-2413 GCA_964352115.1 uncultured Micavibrio sp.
TGGCAGAGCTTGTTCTGCTTCACGGACAATTTCGATCACCGCGTCTTGGACGACGCTTTGATCAAAGGTCTCGGCGGCGGTCAGCATAGCAAGCTGTTTTTCTTGCGCAGGCTCTAAGGAGGGTTTTGATAGGGTTGCAACTTCAGGCGTGACGATTTTATCTTTTACATCGACGGACCATGATATCGCGGGTGAGCTTGATAGCGTCGCTAAGGAAACAAGTACGCAGGCCAATGACCCGGTAATATAACGCAACCGTAGCTTGTTTCCTCGCGTGAAAAAATAGCGCTGGCGGACACGAACAAACTTATGCGGTTGTAACTTTTGTTTCATACGAACCATGGTGGGATCTATTAAAGAGCCAATGTGTTGAAATATAAAAACAAGTTTCGGCTTAAGATAAGCTCTAGCCATTTTGAATAACTTATTTTTTAACAGTATTATCTTTTCAAGTACCACGGTTTGAAGAGGTTTCAAATACTGCACAGCATTTTGAACCCATATCATCTTGGGATAAAATTTATTCAACCAGATCGTCATTTCTTGACCCCGTATATTTGCCAAAAACTCCTGCTTGGCAGTTTGTCTCTTAATCGTTGCGTGAACCGATGTAAGCATATGGTTTGATTATCTTCTTATAATGACCGTGTTGGGTTAAATATTCGTGAAAAATAGATTCAGTTTTATCATCTTATTCACATCGCCCGTCTATAGAGTGCTGAGATCAATGATTGATCGTCGGAGAGAAGTGGTTTGGGATACGCAGTTTGCCTGTAAAAATAAGAATCAGTCGAATGTTTTATGAGCTACATTCTTTGGAAATTCTTTCATACGCTTTTGTTGAGCCATTCAGGCTAAAAGTATCTTTTGTTAAGGTGCCGCGCGTGGATGTTCCACGGATAATCATACGTGATCCGGCCTGCATGGCTTTTGCGAGCGTTTTGTCGGTTTCTGCATCGGGGGCCCATGCTGTATCGTCCTGGGTGAAAAGGCTGTATTTCTTGCCATCAATATCGATTGTGGCCTCACTTCCGCGCTTATACGTATAGCCAGTGATATAGCTAAAGACATCTTTTGTGCCCTCGGACGGGCGATGGGTAATTAAGGCGTAAATATCACCTCGTCTTGAATATTTTCCCTCTTCTTTCTTTGGCTTGCTGGCCATGTAGCAAACTTTATTGCCGTTTTCTATAAAGACATAGGCATCCCAATCACCATGGGAGGCCACAAGGCGTGGCTCACCAGCGCTCGCGTCTAAGGCGTTGATAAAAAGGGCAAAACAGGCAGCAAATACAAAGAGATATTTTTTCATGTGATTTTCAATTTCAATTTTTCAGATGTTAATAGAATGATGAGATAGATTAGGGAAGAACTCAGTAAATTCAACAACATTTTACCCCCAAATCCCTAAAAACAAAAGCCTTAACAACATTTTTTTAATCCATAATAAAATGCACCCCGTAAGCATATTTAGGTGAAATAATAAGTTTTTCCTTTACGCAGAGAAAAATAATGGCTCTTAATGTTGCTATGGCACATAAAATAGATACTGTAAAACACCGCTTTTCTGGGCTTGAAGCCTCACAAGATGAAAAGCCTGAGGTTACGCACGAAGAGCTTTTAGAGCGTGTTGGTCGTGATCGTGATCAAGAGGCCTTTGTCGAAATATTCGAATATTTCGCGCCGCGCATTAAATCATTTCTCATGAAGGGCGGCTGCGCTTCAGATCAGGCAGATGAACTGGCGCAAGAGGCAATGCTGAGCGTTTGGCACAAGGCCGATAGTTATGACTCTAGCCAAGCCAAAGCCAGCACATGGATGTTTACGATTGCCCGAAACAAAAAAATTGATGCCTTTCGCAAAATGAAAAAAATCGAAGTGGACATTGATGATTACCATTTAACGGATAATAAAAGCCCAATGCCCAGTGAGGCTGCTTTCCTAAAGGAAGAAACGCGAACACTAAAAGAGTCCATTGATAAATTGCCGAAAGAACAGGCTGAGCTTATTCGAAAATCATTTTTTGAGGATAAATCACATGCGGAAATTGCCGCCGAAACAAAGATCCCCCTTGGAACCATTAAATCAAGAATACGCCTCGGACTTGAACGACTAAGAGGCGAACAGAAAATAGGTGAACTATGGAACTAGAAAACACGGAAAATGCATTAAAGGACGGTTATGAATCCTTGTTGCTGAGCTACGCAGCCGGCACAGTCGATCAAGCACAGGACTTAATTGTGGCTTCTCATCTTTCTATATCTGAAAAAGGGCGTGAGGCTGTAAAATATTATGAAGCAATTGGTGGCGCTATTCTGGATCAGGAGTGCAGCCCCGAAGACATGAACGCCGGAAGCTTGGAAAACGTCCTTAATCACTTAAATGAAAAGCCCGGAGTTCGTTCATCCCAATC